>CAMMZE010000113.1 GCA_946529195.1 uncultured Lachnospiraceae bacterium | reverse complement strand
GCCTGCTTCACAGCGTCAATCGCCTTATCCTCGCCGTGGCCTTCGCCGATACCGATGTGGGCGATGCCTTTATCCTTCATGACGGTAGAGATGTCAGCAAAGTCAAGGTTGATCAGACCAGGGAAGTTGATCAGGTCTGTGATACCCTGTACGCCCTGCTGCAGAACCTCGTCTGCCTTCTTAAGAGCCTCAGGCATGGATGTCCTGCGGTCAACGATCTCAAGCAGCTTATCATTCGGGATCACGATCAGTGTATCCACGTTCTGCTTTAATCTCTCTATACCCTGAATAGCGTTGTTCATACGCTGTTTTGCCTCAAAACGGAAAGGCTTGGTCACTACGCCTACGGTCAGGCATCCCAGTTCCTTTGCAATACCTGCAACGATCGGAGCCGCGCCGGTACCTGTACCGCCGCCCATACCGCAGGTAACGAATACCATGTCTGCACCCTTCATCAGCTCTGTGAGCTCATCGGTGCTCTCCTCTGCTGCCTTTGCGCCGATCTCAGGCTTAGCGCCTGCGCCAAGACCCTTTGTCAGCTTCTCACCGATCTGAATCAGCTGGGGCGCCTTGCATAACTGAAGCGCCTGACGGTCGGTATTTACGCCGATAAACTCAACGCCGAGAATATTCTCATCAACCATCCTGTTAACAGCGTTATTGCCGGCTCCGCCGACGCCAATGACTAATATTTTTGCTGCCGCCTCATTCTCATTAGGTTTTATTTCAAGCAAGGTACTTCCTCCTTTAAATATATATCCATCTTATCTTTTTACAGACTGCTTACGACTTATCATATCTAATTTTCGGAATTGTGTCAAGGCATAGTATTGGATAAATTCCAGCACTTACCCATCAGTCTTTTGTGAAAATGATGGATTCTTTGGAGGCGTCATAGTTTTCCAGATGCAGGGTTCCGGCCAGTCCTTCCAGCTGATCCTGCAGATTTGCAAGTTCGGAAATTTTCTCTTCCATATATATATTTCTGCCCAGCAGAACCGTCACATTACCGATCAGAAGAGAATATTTATAGTCTTCCAGCACATTGATCATATCTGCTTTGACTTCGTATTCCTGCAGGTCTTCACCAATGGCGGTCACATCATCCAGAATGCTTTCATCCGCTGCATCCAGACGCATGCCGACCATAACGTCATTGACTTCCAGCCCCTGCACCACAGGCAGATCATAGTCTTCACTGGAAGAAGTAGATACTACATTTCCGCCGCTGTTCAGATAGATATAGCTTTTTCCGGTCGCCACACAGCAGACAACCTGCTGCTCTTTGACCAGAACACGTACTGTCCAGGGATTTTTCAGCTGTACGTCGATGCTGTCGATCATATTGTTGTCAGAGACATCCGTTTTCCGGTTGAGCAGCATCAGAATCAGTGAATTGCCGCTGCTCTTCTGGTACTGAATCTCCTTTTTGATTACCTCATCACTGACCATTTTGGTTCCTTCAATCTGAAGAGACCGTGTCTGAAAAACAACGACGACTGTCACAGAAGCTACGATAAAGAATCCCAGGATGAAAGCAATGAAAGCAAGTTTATTTTTCATGTTTTTTACTCTCCCTGATCCTGCGGACTCTCCGCATTTTCGCCGGCTTCTTCATTTTGTCCTTCTGCGCCTTCTGCTTCCTGGTCCTGACCAGCCTCATCCGGAGCTGCCTCTACAGCTTCCGCCTCCTGGTCCTGTCCCTCTGCCTGGTCCTGAGAAGCCTCACCTTCCTGGTCCTGTGCGGCTGCATCGTCCTGCGCCTGTCCGCCTTCCTCCTGTGCCTCCTGGGCATCGGCATTTTCCTCTGCCTCCGGAGTCTCTACATAAGGAGCCGCCTCGCTGTATTTATTGACCGGGGTATTTCCTCTGGCTTTTGCCGCCGCTGCCTCTTCCTCCAGAGCCATCAGCTCATTTTCATAGGAATAAGCCTCATACTCGCCGATTTCTTCTGTCGGGAAGATCTGAAGATAAGGAAGCACTTCTGAGAGAATATGGCCGCACATAGCTGATGCATACTGGCTCTGACCCTGATTGGCAAGGTTCATTCTGTCGATTACCACATAAACCACGATCTGCGGATCGTCAATGGGAGCTACACTCTCGAACGAAACCAGTCTGAAGTCATTTTCACGGCCGAGTACCTCTGAGGTACCCGTCTTGCCGCCCACCTTGTAACCGGGCACATGAGCCGGGGTACCGGTACCGCCTTCTACCGTCTCATAAAGAGCCTGCAGGATCCAGTCGGAAGACTTCTGAGAAATGGTCTTCCTCATGAGTGTCTTGTCGATGACTTCCACTGTGCTGCCATTATCATCAACGATCTCTTTGACCACATGAGGCATATAATAGCTGCCCCCGTTTACAATGGAGCAAAAAGCAGATGCCATCTGTACCATGGTGGTATTAAAGCCCTGTCCGAAGGAGCTGGTCCCCAGCTCGACAGGACCCATGGTATCTTCTGTAAAAATCAGATTATCGCAACTGGCTTCACCGGTCAGGTCAATGCCCGTCTTCATGCCGAAGCCAAACATATGCTGCAGTGTTACAAAATTGCTGATTCCCATCCTGCGGCTCAGCTCCATCATGGCATCATTGCAGGAGTACATGACCGACTCCTCCAGAGAAACTGTCCCGTGGAAATTGTTGCAGTAAACATAAGTGCCGTCTTCATACTCCTCGCCGCCATCGCAGTCAAAAGTATCTTTTGTATTGGTCAGATCATGATCCAGAGCATAAGTCACAGTAAAGGGTTTAAAAGTGGATCCCGGCTCATAGGAGTCATTGACGCAGAAGTTTCTCCAGATCTGCATCAGGGCTTCACTCTGCTCTTCTTCACTCATTTCCTTAACCTGTTCCGGGGTATAACCGCACCTGGTAAGGTCATAGGGTTCATTGAGATCATAGGGCACACCATTGGCCATGGCCAGAACTTCCCCATTATTGGGATCCATCACCACCACGCCGACGTTTTCTGCGCCGATGGTCACTTCGAACTGTTCTACATATTTTTCAACTATTCTCTGAATGTTGACATCGATCGTAGTCACAAGGCTGCATCCATTTACCGGCTCCTTGCTGACTGTCTGGTATTCGACGTCATTGTCAATATAGCTGTAATCACGGCCATTGATTCCGGACAGGGTCTTGTCATAATAGTTTTCCAGTCCCCACAGGCCCGCTCCGTCTGAACCGGCAAATCCGATCACATCACAGGCAAGTGTAGAATAGGGATAGCTTCTCTTATAGCTTTCTTCAAACCAGATTCCGTTCTCAACGCGGTCAGCCAGTGCCTGCTCTGTTTCATCTTCTGATTTGAGCAGCTGGTCGTAGGGCTCCTTATCATCAAAAGACAGGCCTTTTTTCAGCACCACGTATCTGTCATCTGCCTGCTCCGTCAGAATCTGTCTGGTCTGCTCTTCCTCGATCCCGAAATACTTCTTCAGAACCTGCACGGTATCTTCCACAATCTGCTCTTCTTCTTTGGGATCTACAGAGCTGTTATTGACAACATAGGGATCCAGAACCAGGCTGTATATCTTCTCGCTGGAAGCCAGAACAGATCCGCTCCGGTCCAGGATCTGCCCCCTCTGATAGGGTATACTGCGCCCGTCATAATTCATGACGGACATGACATTTCTCTGGTAAGTCTCTCCCCTGACCAGATCAATCTGCAGCAGCCTGATGCTCAAAACTGCAAAGCATATAATAACAAAGAAGAACACAAGAAGTAATCTTCTTCTGTTCGTCCTTGATAAACGCTTTGCAGTTGTCTGCCCCTGGCTGCCGGAAACACTCTTCTTTCTATCTTTCCTGCGTGAAGCCATAATGAATACTCACTCCTGTACCGATTGTCCTGATGGAGGCTTAATCGGGAATCTCTCCGAACTGTCTGATGTAATCACTGTTGCTGCTGTCATAATAAATAATCTGATCTTCGCCGGCATAAACCATGCCAAGCTCTCCGGTCGCGATCTCGTAGATCTCTTCCAGATTGATTGAAAAATCTGCAGCTTCCGCACTCAGTGCAGCGTTCTCCTCCTGGATCTCGCTCAGTCTGGTTTGCTCGCGCATCACATCGCGCTTTACTCGTGAAAGCTGTATATTTGCATTCATATAAATGACACAGAATCCAAGGATCAAGGCCAGGGAAACGATCAGGAACAAGGTATAGCGAAGGCCCAGTACAGCCTCACGCTTCTCATAACCGACTACGATCTCCTTCTTCTGCGGCCTGGCCGTCTTGCGAACAGGTCTCTCGTAGGCCGGCTCGATCTTTCTGACCGTATTGCCGTCTACATAGCTTTCATAATATCTTCTCTTGGAAACAGTCTGTGTCCTCTGTTTTCCCGTTGCCATAATGATCCCTTCTTTTCGTAAATATTCCGCTGTCTGTTACTGTCTGATCCTCTCAAACACACGAAGCTTGGCACTTTTCGATCTGCTGTTTTCGTCCATCTCTTCTTCACTGGGAAGAATCGGCTTTCTGGTGACTACCCTGCCCTTTGACTTCTTTCCGCACACACATACCGGGAAAGACGGAGGGCATGTACAGGGATTTTCATTCTTCTGGAAGATGGTCTTTACGATCCGGTCCTCCAGGGAATGAAAGGTGATCACACAGATCCGGCCGCCGTCACTGAGCAGGTCGATCATCTCATCCAGAGAATCCCGCAGCACATCCAGTTCGCCGTTTACCTCGATCCGAATGGCCTGGAAAGACCGCTTGGCCGGATGGCCGCCTGTCTCTCTGTTCTTGGCCGGAATGGCCCTTCTGATGATCTCTGTCAGCTGCCCTGTAGTCTCAATGGGAGACTGTGCTCTCGCCTGCACAATACTGCGGGCAATCCTGCCTGCGAATCGCTCCTCGCCGTAATCCCGCAGAATCCTCTGCAGGCTCATCTCATCATATCCGTTCACAACATCGGCAGCTGTCTTCTCCTGTCTCTGGTCCATCCTCATGTCCAGAGGAGCGTCGCCCCGATAAGAAAAACCTCTTTCAAAATGGTCCAGCTGGTAAGAAGATACCCCAAGATCCAGAACGATCCCGTCCAGGCTGCCGATCCCGATCTTTGCAAGTTCCTCCCGCATGTTGCGGTAATT
>CAMMZE010000112.1 GCA_946529195.1 uncultured Lachnospiraceae bacterium | reverse complement strand
TCTTGGAAAAAGTATTCATATAGATGACCTTTTCACTGGCCCCGTCTGCAAACATGGGCACGATGTACCTTCCCTTGTAGCGGAACTCGCTGTCGTAATCGTCCTCAATGATGTACCTCTTCTTGACCCGGCTGACCCACTCAAAAAGCTCCGCCCGCCTCCTGGCCGGCATGGTCCTTCCTGTCGGGAACTGGTTGGCCGGGGATACATGTACGATATCTACCCCGCTGTCATCCAGCAGGTCCACCCGCAGCCCGCTCCCGTCACTGGGGATAAAGCGGCAGGGATTGCCGTAGGAGGCAGTCATCGCAGCCAGATTTTTATATCCGGGATCCTCAAAGCCAAAAATGCTGTGCCTGCCAAAGAGCTGGGTCAGTCTGCTGTATAGATACTCCGTCCCGGCGCCGATAATGATCTGGGAAGGATCCACATACATTCCTCTTTCATGTTCCAGATATCCGGCAATCGCCTTGCGCAGAATATAGAGTCCGTTATAGGGCGGCGTGGTATAGAGACTGTCGTCTTCCTGATACAGTGTTTTGCGCATCAACTGGTTCCATGTGGCTCTGGGAAACAGATCCAGGCTGGCCCTGTTGGTCTTAAAGTCAAAGCTGTATTCTCTGTCTTCTTCTTCCGTTTCCGGCTGCTCCCCGGCCACTGCAGATGCAGGTGCAGCTTCCTCTCCGGCCAGCTCAGCCAGCTGGCGATGACTGCTTCCGGGTGTCCTGTTCTGCAGCTCATTCAGCTCTTCCACAAAATAGCCTCTTCTCTCGTAAGAAACGATATATCCCTCAGAAAGCAGCTGTTCGTAGCAATTGGCAACGGTCACGACACCCAGGTTGTGGTGGTTGGCCAGAGCCCTCTTGGAAGGCAGCTTTTCTCCCGGCTTTAACTTTCCCGAAAGGATGTCATCTTTGATACACATATACAGGTAGATATACTTTGGCACGGTTCCGCTTTGGGAAAGATCATAGATCAGCATTGGTCTTCTCCTGTTCGAACTGGTCTTATAAAATAATTGTTTTTTGGTTCTTTTGATGTGCCCAGTTCCATTCTATAATATATTACAGAATCGGTCAAGCGCGATAGCGCCGGCCGCTCCAGTGCAGCTTCGCGATTGGGATGTTAGCAGTAGTATGGGGGTTTTACTGCAGGGGGAAACATTAGAGAAGCGCAGATAAGCTGCCTGGATGAGTCAATTTCTCATTCTTTCTTAAAAACCGGGAAATGTTCTCTCAAGGAGACATTTCCCGGTTTTCTTCTGTCTGCGGGGAAGCATCCTCTTCTCCCGTCAGTTCATCCAATGCCGCAGCATTGTCTGCATATACAGACAGAACCTCGCTAAGATTCTGCCGTATCTTCAGAATCTGGTCCTGCAGGTTCCGGTCATCTCCCTCGCAAAAAAGCCTCAGTTCTTCCTGCTGCAGGGCATCGGCTTTTTCCTGCAAAGCCAGAATCTCTTTCTCCGCCCGGTCAAGCTGTTCCCAAAGGCGGTCTGCTTCCCATTCCAGAGACAGTTCCCGCTCCGTCATTCTTCCTCCCGGGATCCTGCTGCCCTTAGGGACATTTCTCAGTCCGCTGATCAGGGCCTGGTTCTCCGCCTCCACCGGGGTCTTTTTCTTTTCCAGATAATGCCGGTAGCCAAAGGGATAGTACCAGACCTGCCCGCCTTCCAGAACCAGAAGGGCATCTGCGACCTGGGAGACCAGATAACGGTCATGAGAAACAAAGAGCATGGTTCCCTGATAAGCCTGGAAGGCCGATTCCAGGGTCTCTTTTGCCGGCAGGTCCATATGGTTGGTCGGCTCATCCAGAATCAGCATATTGGGGCAGGCACAGAGGATCTCTGCCAGTCTGAGCCGGGCCTTCTCTCCGCCGGAAAGCTGCCCGACCATCTCCGATGCCATTGATCCCCGGAAAAGGTATCTGGCCAGATAATTTCTGGCATCCTTCTCCTCCATCTCCGGAAAAAGCTTTCGAAAATGTCCGATCACCCGCTCCTGACCATCCATCTCTGCCGTCAGCTGGTCAAAATAGGCAATATCAGCGCCTTCTCCGAACTGATACTTTCCTCCCAGAGAAGGAATCTGTCCCATCAGAGTTTTGAGCAGAGTCGATTTGCCTGTGCCGTTTTTTCCAATCACAGCAATCTTCTGTCCCCGCCGGATCCGCAGGGTCAGTTCCAGTAAAGGCTTCTCATAGCCCGCTTTCAGCTCTTTGGTCTCCAGGATCCATTTGGGGCCCGGAATCCGGGGCCTGATCTCACCCGTAAAGATATGCGCAGCGGCTTCCTCCGGTTTCTGGATCCGGTCCATCCTCTCCAGCATTTTTTTGCGGGATCTGGCAAAAGAAGCCTTATTGGGCCTGTTCCGGAAACGACGGATCAGTTCCTCCTCCCTGGCAATCTCCTCCTGCTGCCTGCGCCAGCGTTTCATGGCGGCGGCAGATGCCCGCTGCTTTTCCTTCCGGTAGGCGCTGTAATTGCCTGCGTAGCGGGTGAGTTTGCCATTTTCCAGCTCATAGACCATGTCCACCGTCTCATCCAGAAAAAAGCGGTCGTGGGAAACGACCAGAACTGCTCCGGGATAAGCGCGCAGATATCCCTCCAGCCACTGAACTGACTCCAGGTCCAGATGATTGGTCGGCTCATCCAGAAGAAGCAGATCGGGCCGCATCAGCAGCAGACGGATGAAGGCAATCTTGGTCCTTTCACCGCCCGAGAAGTCCGAAAGTTTCTTCTCCTTATCCTGCTTGGAAAAGCCAAAACCTGTAAAGACCCGGTCATATTCCTGTTCAAAATCAAAGCGGGCCCGGTCCCAGAGATCCTCCTCCGGGCAGACCGCCATGATCTCCTCCTGAACTGTCCTCTCACTTCCCGCAAAAGGAGTCTGCTCCAAGAGGCCAATGGTGATATTTCCGGAGGTATAGATTCCCTGATGAATGCTCTTTTCATCCTTTTCCAGAGGCAGCTGACCGGCGATCATCCGCAGGAATACTGTTTTCCCTGCTCCGTTGGCTCCCACCAGCGCAGCCTTCTCACTCCCTTTTATGGTAAAATCGAAGCGATCCAGGATAGTATTCCCACCAACAGTCAGTTTTGCATTTCTAATCTGATACAGCATCCCACTATATCCCCACTTTTATCCTTATTCTTCCGCCATTCCCAGGAGATAATTGATAAATTGCTGAGCCGTACGCCCGGAAATACCCCCGTGTGCAAGTTCCCAGCGGTTGGCTTCCAGGCAGAGCTTCTCATCGCTCATGGTTATGCCGTTTCTTCTGGCAAGCTCAATCACGATATGGTTAAACTCTTTCTTGGACGGCTTCATATAGCTGATCTGCACGCCGAACCTGCTGACCAGAGACAGCTTCTCTTCCATGGTATCTGAGCGATGCAGATCCTGCTCGTACTCCATGTCATTGCGGTCATTCCAGGTCTCCCGGATCAGATGGCGCCGGTTGGAAGTCGCGTAGATCAGGATATTCTCCGGTTTGGTCTCCACGCCGCCCTCGATCACCGCCTTGAGGAACTTGTACTCGACCTCATCCTCTTCAAAAGACAGATCATCCATATAGATGATAAAGCGGTAATTCCGGTTCTTGATCCGGGCGATCACGCCGGACAGATCATGGAACTGGTGCTTGTAAATCTCGATCATGCGCAGACCCCGGTCATAATAGGCATTGACAATGGCCTTGATGGAAGTCGATTTTCCTGTGCCCGCATCTCCAAAGAGAAGCACATTGTTGGCCTTGCGGCCGCTGACAAAGGCTTCCGTATTATCAACCAGCTTCTTTTTCTGGATCTCGTAACCGATCAGGTCATCCAGCATGACATGCTCCATATTGTTGATGGCATGGAAGGCAATGTCTCCATCTGCAGAGGGAACGATGCGGAATGCCTTGTTGAGACCGAACATGCCCACACCGTAATCCCTGTAAAAACCGGTCACAGCATCGAAAAACGCATTTTCATCTGCTGCCTGCTCCAGCTTCAGGCTCAGTGTCTGCACCTTCTCGCTGACATTTTTATTATACATGAGCTCCTTTTTGCCGATGGCCCTGTAATGGGTCAGAACAGAAAAGCAGTCGATTCCCAGCTTCTGCTCGGCCGGGCCGAAATCGAAGTCAAAGAGCTCCTTAAAAGCGCGGAAATCGCTTTTTGCAAAATAATTGACACTGCCGTCGCTGGCTCCAACCTTCTCACAGGTCAGGGTAAAGGGATTCTCATCCGTGATCAGGAGGAAGGTCAGGTAATTGTGCCAGAGATTGTGGTCAAACCCGTAATCTGTCCCCAGCTCCAGAATCCTCTTGACCTGGGCAAAAATCCGGGCGATCAGCACATCCTTTGGCTGCGCCTCCTCATCCATCTTGCGGAAAATATCGCCCAGCTGCATCAGAATGCTGTCTTCTGGCATGCTGCCGAAAATCAAAAGTTTTGAGATGATACGATACATATTTCTTGCTCCTTCATGCATTGCGATCGCGATTTGATCTTATATAAAAATGGCGTCATGCTTTGTCGACTCGTTCAGGAATGTTTAGTAAAACAGCATTTTTGCGTTTTTATGCCGTCATTATACATCATATCCGCACTTTGTCAAAGTTACCTTATAATCTTTGTTTGTATTGTTTTCCGTTTTATGGTATAGTGAACCAAATATTGTCCGGGCTGCCCAATGCCGCCTGAATTCGTTGATCAAGAAAGGCTGAAAGTCATGAGTGTTGAAACCATGCCGATGGAGTTTATCCGAAAGCTTCCTGTTCCGAAAGATATCAAAGAAGAATATCCTGTCTCCGAAGAGCTTTCTATTTTAAAGCAAAAGCGTGACGAGGAGATCGCCCGCATCTTTACCGGAGAATCCGACAAGTTCCTCCTTGTCATCGGTCCCTGCTCCGCAGACAGCGAAGAGCCTGTCATGGAGTATGTCTACCGCCTTGCCCGCGTCCAGGAAAAGGTTGCCGATAAGATCCTGATGATCCCCAGGATCTACACCAACAAGCCCCGTACTACCGGAAAGGGCTACAAAGGCATGCTTCACCAGCCGGACCCGGAAAAGTCTCCCGACCTGCTGACCGGCCTGATCGCGATCCGCCGCCTCCACCAGAGAGT
>CAMMZE010000111.1 GCA_946529195.1 uncultured Lachnospiraceae bacterium | reverse complement strand
TAGGCTCCTCCATATACTCGATTTCCGAAGGATCGTGCATATTGGAACGATTGGACAGGTCGATTACCTCCCCGTTGGTCTTATGGATCTTGTAGACTACGGAAGGAGCGGTCGTTACCAGGTCCAGATTGTACTCTCTTTCCAGGCGCTCCTGGATAATCTCCAGGTGCAAAAGTCCCAGGAAACCGCATCGGAATCCGAATCCCAGCGCAATCGATGTTTCCGGCTCATAAAAGAGGGAGGCATCATTGAGCTGCAGCTTTTCCAGGGCATCTCTCAGGTCCGGATACTTGGCGCCGTCCGCAGGGAATACACCGCAGTAAACCATGGGATTGACCTTCTTATATCCGGGCAGGGGCTGGCTGCAGGGATTGTCCGCCTCGGTGATGGTATCACCGACTCTGGTATCCTGCAGGGTCTTGATGCTGGCCGTCAGATATCCGACCATGCCGGCGGAAAGCTCCTCACAGGGGATAAAACGCCCTGCTCCGAAATAGCCGACCTCCACGGTCTCAAACTCGGCCCCGGTCGCCATCATCTTTACCCGTGTTCCTCTGCGCACGCGGCCGTTCATGACACGGAAAAAGACAATGACACCACGGTAGGAGTCATAGAGAGAGTCAAAAATCAGAGCCTGGAAGGGAGCATTCTCATCTCCGTCCGGTGCCGGGATCTTTTCAATGATCTGCTCCAGCACTTCTTCAATATTGATGCCGTTTTTGGCAGAAATCTGAGGCGCATCCTCCGCCTCGATCCCGATCACATCCTCGATCTCGGCAATTGCTCTCTGGGGGTCTGCACTGGGCAGGTCAATCTTATTGATGACCGGCATGACATCCAGATCATGGTCAATGGCCATATAGACATTGGCCAGGGTCTGTGCCTCCACGCCCTGGGCAGCGTCCACCACCAGGATGGCGCCTTCACAGGCCGCAAGAGCTCTGGATACCTCATAATTGAAGTCCACATGCCCCGGCGTGTCAATCAGGTTGAAGGTATACTCCTCCCCGCTGCGGGCCTTATAAATGATGCGCACGGCCTGCGACTTGATCGTAATGCCTCTCTCCCGCTCCAGATCCATATTGTCCAGGACCTGCTCCTGCATCTCTCTGCTGGTCAGGGTCCCGGTATGCTCGATCAGGCGGTCTGCCAATGTCGATTTACCGTGGTCGATATGCGCGATAATACAAAAATTTCTGATTTTATCCTGTGCAGACAATCTATTCTTCTCCTGTATCACAACAAGAGCTGCCAGAATAGGCAGCCCTTATATTTATCGTTTTCTTACTTTTGGAAATAGTATCCAACGCCCCACTTGGTATGGATATATCTGGGATCGCTGGGATTCTTCTCGATCTTCTCACGAAGCCTCCTGACATGCACATCTACCGTCCGGACATCTCCGGGATAATCAAATCCCCAGACAAGATTGAGAAGATTGTCTCTCTTGTAGACTTTATTCGGATTGGTAATCAGAAGTTCCAGAAGATCAAACTCCTTGGCTGTCAGGTTGATTTCTTTATCCTCGATGAATACACGGCGGGACTCCAGTTCAATCCTGAGGTCACCGGAAACCAGAGTGCGGGCTGTGCTCTCCTCTGACTTGCGGTTCTTGGTCCTGCGCGTGATCGCCTTGATCCTGGCTTTGAGCTCCAGAATATTAAAGGGCTTGGTCACATAGTCATCTGCCCCGTATTCCAGTCCCAGAATCTTGTCCATATCATCATCTTTGGCTGTCAGCATGATGATGGGAACATCGGACTCCGCACGGATCTGCTGACATACCTCAAATCCGTCCAGCTCCGGAAGCATCACATCCAGCAAAATGATATCGTAATCCTTTTTGCCGGCCAGTTCCAGTGCTTCCTTTCCGTCATAGGCGACATCTACTTCCATGCCGTCCTGCTCCAGATTAAACTTGATCCCTTTGACGATCAGTTTTTCATCATCGACTACCAATACTTTGTTCGCCATTTTAATCTCCTTATTTCACAGTGATCAGCGCTTCGATCTGATCATATATCCCCTCTTTAATCCCGGGCACTTCAAGCAGCTCTTCCTTGGAGGAAAAACCGCCGTGCTGCAATCTGTAATTGATGATTGCATTCGCCTTGGACTGTCCGATCCCGGGCAGCGCCACAAGATCTGCAGCGGAAGCCTGATTGATATTAATCAGAGAAAGACCTGCATCTCTGACCACATCCTCCTGCTGCTCACCCTTCTCCGGCACGTAGATGCGTTCTCCGTCTGAGACTGGCTGGGCCAGATTCATCCCATCCGTATCTGCATCTTCACAAGCTCCTCCTGCCGCGTCCACTGCTTCAAAAACCCTGGCACCTGCTGTCAGCCGGTACACGCCGGGATGATTGACGCATCCGCAGACGTAGACAAAGATCTCAGCCTCCTGTGTGCTTTCTCTTTTGTCCGCAGTCCCCTCCCCGGGCACTGCTGTCTCATCCAGTATGATCAGCCCTTCTCCTGTCTCCTCCTCCCTCTCCTGTATCGGAAAGTCGCAGAGGAATATGATGCCGGCCGTGACCACAAATACGATAAGCAGCCAGAAACTGCCTCTTTTCTGATGATTCATAGATGCTCCTTTCTGGAGCACCGGGCATACTCACACAGTTTTATTTTACAAAATAAAGATTTACATTACAAGCGGTTTTTACGTTTTTATCACTGATCTGTTACGATTTCCCCTCTGATATGATATAATTGTTCATATCTGTATCAGAAATTCTGCAGGAAAGGAGGACCCGCAAGGTGGCAGCAGGAAAAAAACGTTCCGGTTCCGGCTTTGGAAAGCCCAGAACCGCCGCAGTAAATACTATGCGCATATTAGCGGAAGACATAAAAAAAGGGGCTTTTCGCCGCGTCTATCTGCTCTACGGCAGTGAGTCCTACCTGCGCGTACAGTTCCGCGGCCGCCTGAAAAACGCCATGGCGGATCCCAGTGACACCATGAATGTTTCCTTCTTTTCCGGCAAGGGAATCAGTGAAAAAGAGATCATACGTACAGCCGACACCTTTCCCTTCTTTGCAGACCGGCGCGTGGTCATCATCAAGGACAGCGGCTTTTTCAAAGGCCAGCACAAAGAACTGACCGAATACATCTCCCGCATCCCCGAGACCACCTGTCTGATCTTTGAAGAAGAAAGCGTCGATACCAAAAGCGGCCTTTTCGCCGCAGTCAAAGAACACGGTCTTGCTGCCGAACTCTCTTTTCCGGATGATACAGCCCTGCGCCAGTGGCTGCTCTCCTTCGTCGGCTCTGCAGGCAAGAAGATCCGCGGGATCGATCTGGATTATTTCATTTCTCTTGTGACCCCGGAAATGAACGCCCTCCACAGCGAGATGGAAAAACTCATTTCCTACACCGGTCCCCGCGCGGAGATCACAAAAACAGACATCGACGAAATCTGCAGTGTCAATATCGAAAACAAGGTCTTCGACCTGATCCGCGCTATTGCAGAGAAAAAACAGCCCCTGGCCCTCCGCCTCTACCATGACATTGTCCTGCTGCAGAGCGCCCAGGACCGTTCCCAGCGCAGCAGCGGCATGTCCATTCTGTCAAAGATCATGTCCCACTTTGATCACCTCTACGAGATCAAAAGCCTGCGCGACAGTGGTATGCCGCCAGACATTATCGCCCAGCGGTCCGGCCTGAGCAGCTGGTTCGTCAAGAAGAACCTGCCGCTCAGCGAGCAGTTCCCCTTCCCCTACCTGAAAAGGGTTCTGCAGGAATGCACAGTCATGGAGGAATCCATCAAGAGCGGACAGATCTCAGAGACCCTGGCCGCCGAGATCCTGATCACAAGACTCAGCGGGAAATAAACGATTTCCGGAAAATACAAAAGAGCGATCATACTGACGGTATATGATCGCTCTTTTGTATTTACATTCTGATATCCAAAGTCCACTTCGATTCCGCTGACGCTTCCTCTCCGTGCGGGTTATGACCTTGAATCTCTGATTAGTCCATCTTGTTTACAGCTGCTGCCAGTCTGGAAACCTTCCTGGATGCGGTATTCTTGTGGAAAATACCCTTGGAAGTAGCCTTGTCGATGGTGCTGGTAGCTGCCTTGAGAGCTGCTGCTGCTGCATCCTTATCGCCAGCTGCGATTGCTGCATCAACCTTCTTGATAGAAGTCTTAACACCAGACTTGAGCATCTTGTTGCGAAGAGCCTTCTTCTTGTTTACAAGGATTCTCTTCTTTGCAGACTTAATATTAGCCAATTCGTACACCTCCATACGCTGCGGGAACTATATCCCATCTACTGATATGTTTTTTATCCTGAGACACGGACTTTTGTTTGAACATACTGTAATATTCTAACAACCGCAGCCGGCTTTGTCAAGGTATCCGGTCTGAAAATAATCCTCTTTTTGCCTGTCTTTTTATGTACTTTTACGAAAACAAGCTTTTATTTCCCCTGATGCCATTCTTCCTGCGGATTTTTCGGCAGGACTGTCTTTACCGGCTCTGTGCTGCTGCGCAGACTGGCTTCAATCTGCTGCTTTACTTCCGGCTGCAGCTCCTGTCCCGCGATTTCCGTTTTTGCCATGCTGACCGGCTCGCTTAAACACCAGACCATGTCAACATCTTCCGCGCGGATCAAAGACTCATTGACCGGAATCCGGCCTGCCAGCGTTCCTTCTGCAGGGTCAGCGCAGTAGAAAGTACCACTCTCCTCATCATAGTCTGTCATAAAAATCGCATGCGGCCAGTCGTAATCATAAGCCACGATTCCTTCCGGATGCTCCGCAAGAAGGCTTTTCAATTCATCGGTACCCGAAATATCCTCCTCCAGCATCCTCCGGTCGTCATAACTGAAATCCCATAACAGGCCGACGCCCTCCATCCAGGCACTGGATCTGACGGCGTCCTCCGTGATCTGCTCCCAGTCCTCTTCGCCTGTCAGATAAGCCGCATTTCGCAGAACCATAGTCGCAGAGGCAAGTGTACACATGCCGTCTCCCGACTGCCTGATATATACAGACTCCTGCGCAGGCTCGGCCGCCAGAGCAGAAAATGTCAGTGTTGCCATTACAATAGCGGCGATCAGGCCGCTGCTTACTTTCTTAAAAAACTTCATGCAATAAACCTCACGTCAATAGATT
>CAMMZE010000110.1 GCA_946529195.1 uncultured Lachnospiraceae bacterium | reverse complement strand
AACCAGCAGATCTATAACCATATCCACATCGTGACAGACCATGATGCCATCCAGACAGCCAAAGATCTGGCCTGCAAAGAAGGCATCATGTGCGGCATCTCCAGCGGCACCAATGTAGCAGCTGCCATCGAGATGGCCAAAAAACTGGGACCGGGAAAGACGGTAGTCACCATACTTCCCGACACCGCAGAAAGATACTTCTCCACACCTCTCTTTGCGGGAGAGTAAGGCGGCAGGGAGACAGGGGACGGTTCTGTGTCTCCCTCAAAAATGCCATAAAAAGAGATAATACCCCAACAGGCAGGCTCTAAATGGGCCTGCCTGTTGGGGTATTATGCTGCGGGAGAGGGAGACAGAGAACCGTCCCCTGTCTCCCTTCAGGAGAGCAGACTTCTGAGCCAGTCCAGGAATTTCTGGAACCAGCTTTTTGCCTGTTCCGTTGTAACTCCCATATCTTCCAGCTTATTTGTCAGGTTCTGCACCTGCTGGGACAGGTTGTCGATGTTCAGGTCAAGATTTGAAATCTTTTCCAGAAGGTCGATGATCTTCTGCAGCTGTTCAGGGGTAAGCTGGATATTGTATTTGTCCGCCTGTTCTTCGATGGTCTGCTTGACAGCATCTGTATCAGACAGGTCAATGTTGCCGGCAGCTACTTCTTTCTTGAGCGAAGCGATCAGACCTTCTACAGACTTGGGATCTGCATCCAGAGCGGCTTCCAGATCACCAGTTGTGATCATCTCGTCCAGGGCACTGTCCAGAGCCTTTTCATCTACGGAAACGCCCTTGCTCTCGGAAAATGCTTTGGCGGCGCCGATCAGGGCGGCTGTACCGGAAATCTCATAGGGACCCGCTACGGTAACATTGGCATCGGTCACGCCTGCGGTTGTCAGAGCGTTGGCATACATGCCTTCTGTACAGTAAGAGATGTTGTAGGTTTCTACGTTCAGGCCGCTGCCTTCTTCGGTCTTTTCCACCAGAACAGAAGAGAGGGCCATGGTACCGATCTGATCCTGGCTGATGTACTCATCCAGGTATTTGTGCTCTTCATCGTTGGTGACTGTGAGTACCGTATAGTTGTCCAGCTCATCTTCACCGACACCGAGCAATTTCAAAACAGTACTTTTCTCCGAATCGGACAGGTCAGCTCCCAGTGACAGGTATTTGTCACCGTCGGAGGCCGCAAAAGCTGAAAATGCGCTTCCGGCCAGCATGGCGCCGGCGCAGAGAAGAACCAGTCCTTTTTTCAATATATTTTTCATCATATGATTCCACCTTTCTTTCATTTGCAAAATGATGAATCCCATAAAGAGATACGTATACAATACTCGTTCTTTGTGGAAGATGCAAGCAAAGATTCATGAAAGATAAATAAAGTAATTTTGAATAATTTCTTAAAATCCGGACAGATATATTATATAATGAGACCTGAAGTTTTTCTCCGGAGGGGGAGAAAAAGCGTGAGAAGATCCTGAAAAAAAGGAAGCAGTCATGAGTGTTGAAAGAAATGATTATGAGAAGCTGATCGACTATATAGAGGATAAGATTATTCAGAAACAGCTGACCGGCGGGGACAAGCTTCCGTCGGAAAGAGATCTGTCCGTGCGGCTGGAGATCAGCAGGGGGGCTGTCCGAAGGGGCCTTATGATCCTGGAAGGTATGGGAATCGTGGAGAACCGGCACGGCAGCGGCAATTATATCACGGCGGAATCGGACCGGAAGCTGGTCCAGATCCTGACCATGATGTATACCCTGGATGAAATGAGCTTTGAGGAGATCAGTGTATTCCGTTATGCCGCGGAGCTGCAGGCGGTCACATTGGCTGTCCAGAATATCAGCCGGGCCCAGAAAGAGAAGCTGCTCAGGTATCTGGACGGGCTGGAGCGCAGCGGTGAGGAAGAAGAGAAGGCTTTCTGCGATCAGATGATCCACCAGACCATTGTGGAGGCATCCGGCAGCCGCCTGGTCATTGCCAATTATCTGGCTTTGCGAGGAGTATTGACCCGCAATGTCAGCCAGGCCCGTCAGGGCGTTCGAAGGAGAGGGCAGGAGCAGGAGAGGCAGTTTCAGGAGATCCACCGGAGACTGGTCCATGGACTTTGCAGGGGGGATTTCGATGCAGCCAAGGCGGCCCTGGATGAACATTTTGCTTTTTTGCGGGAGGATCCGAACAGCTGAGGAAAACAGAAGCAGATTTGCACTTTTCCAGAGAAAAAATCTTAAAACTGCATCTGTAAAAGCAGGCGGTTCTGTGATATACTAAACTGTAATTTTGTTTTTGGTTGAGTAGTAAGAGCGAGAGAGAGCGAGACCCTATTATGAAGATTGGATTTGATAATGAAAAGTATCTGAAAATGCAGTCAGAGCATATCAGAGAGAGAATCGGAAAGTTCGACAATAAGCTTTATCTGGAGTTCGGAGGCAAGCTCTATGACGATTATCATGCGTCCAGAGTACTGCCGGGATTCAAGCCGGATTCCAAGCTGCAGATGCTGATGCAGCTCAAGGATCAGGCCGAGATCGTGGTCGTGATCAGTGCGGAAGATATCGAGGCAAATAAGATGCGCGGCGATTACGGGATTACTTATGACCGTGATGTCCTGCGTCTGATCGAGGAGTTCCAGTCCATCGGACTTCTGGTGGGAAGCGTCTGTATCACCAAGTTCGCGGAGCAGGATTCTGCCAGACTTTTCCAGGAAAAACTTTCTTCTTACGGAATCAAGTCCTACCGTCATTATCCCATCCCCGGCTACCCCAATGACGTAGCCCGCATTGTAAGTGATGAGGGATTCGGGAGGAATGAATATATTCAGACCAGCAGACCGCTGGTTGTGATTACGGCACCGGGACCCGGCAGCGGCAAGATGGCGACCTGCCTGTCCCAGCTGTATCATGAGCATAAGAGAGGGGTAAAGGCCGGCTATGCCAAGTTTGAGACCTTCCCCATCTGGAATCTGCCCCTGAGTCATCCGGTTAATCTGGCCTATGAGGCAGCAACTGCCGATCTGAACGATGTCAACATGATCGATCCATTCCATCTGGATGCATATGGAGAGATGACGGTCAATTACAATAGAGATATCGAGATTTTCCCTGTCGTAGCAGCGACTCTGGAGATGATCGCCGGAGAGAGCCCCTACAAGTCCCCGACCGATATGGGGGTCAATATGGCAGGCAATTGTATCTGTGATGATGATGTATGCTGCCGGGCTTCTGAACAGGAGATTCTCCGCAGATATTTCAAATGCATGTGTGACCACAAACGCTTTGGTCATTCCAAGGACGACCGGAACAAGCTGGAACTGCTCCTGCGCAAGGCAGGCCTGCAGCCTTCTGACAGACTGACCTCCAAAGAAGCCCTTGACCGTGAGGCCCTGACCGGGCACCCGGCTGTCGGCATCGAACTTCCGGACGGCACGGTAGTGACAGGAAGGACAGGAGACCTGCTTGGTTCCTCTGCAGCGGCTCTGATCAATGCACTGAAAGTCCTTGCAGGGATTCCGCACGAGGAGAAAATCGTTTCCCCGGAGACCATTGAGCCCATCCAGAGACTCAAGATCGATTATCTGGGAAGCAAGAATCCCAGGCTGCATACCGATGAGATCCTGATCGCGCTTTCTGCGACAGCAGCCAGAAGCAAGGCGGCGGCTCTTGCCATGGAACAGCTTCCCAAGCTGCAGGACTGCGAGGCGCATTCTACCGTTTTGCTTTCCACCGTAGATGAGGCAACATTCCACAAACTGGGCATCCGTCTGAGCTGCGAGCCCAAGTATGAAGAAGAGAACAGAATGTATCACAAGAGGTAAAGCATTAGTAGCAGTGTTGTATCTTTTGTGCTATAATAATATTACAAAATGATAATTAAGGAGGGCATTCATGATGAAAGTTTTAAAGTGTGCGAAATGCGGAAATATGATTACGTATCTTGACCAGAAGGTTTGCGTTCCTAAGTGCTGCGGCGAGACCATGGAAGAGCTGGCTCCCAACAGCACCGATGCTGCAGGTGAGAAGCATGTGCCGGCAGTAGCAGTTGACGGAAATAAGGTCTGTGTTCAGGTTGGCAGCGTAGAGCATCCGATGATGGAGAAGCATTACATCCAGTTCATCGCTCTTGAGACCAATCAGGGCGTATCCATCAAGTATCTCAAGCCCGAGATGAAGCCGGTTGCTGAGTTCGTTATGGCAGAGGGCGAAGTTCCTCAGACCGCTTACGAGTACTGCAACCTTCACGGATTCTGGAAAGCAGACATCTAAAGGTTAAAAAGAGACGGGGGGGAGACAGGGGACGGTTCTCTGTCTCCTTTTCCTTCATTTGGTTCAACAAAAAGACGCCCAAAACCAGCAGAAACTGGTTTTTGGGCGTCTTTTTGAAGTTATGTGACGACAAGGAGACAGAGAACCGTCCCCTGTCTCCCCTTTCTCCCTTGCCGCCTATTTCAGATAGAGGCAGATGAGGCAGATATGGATCAGCAGGATGCAGGGAACGCCGATTGTGAATTTGGGGTGCCTGGTTTTGTGGTGATAGATCAGCATGCCGAGGAGGGCGCCGATGCTTCCTCCGACAATGGCCAGGAGGATGAGGGTCCGTTCCGGGATCCGCCACTGATGGCGGATTGCCCTGCGTTTGTCGGACCGGTAGAGGAGAAAGCTGATCAGGTTGATGATCAGGAGCCAGACCGGCATAAAGTGCATGATTGTATGAAAAAGAGATAGGAACATAGATATTCTCCTTTGAAAGACATTTTTGATTTCCTTATTGTAGCATGAAAGTACTGTTTTTTGGCAAGTACACAGTAAAAAAGACAGCTATATATGGTATACTTGATTGCATGGTTCATTTGGAAATGATCCTAGCCACAACCTTTTTATATGGAGAATAAAGATATGAAAAAAACGAAACTGTTTTTCATGATGGTCCTGATGGTCTCTTTTCTTTTTGGACTTGCCGGATGCGGCGGCTCTGCGGAAAAAAGTACGGAAGCAGAGGCCGGGCCCGGGAAGATAAAGATCGGTGTGCTCAAAATCGCGGACAGTTTTCCTTTGTATGTAGCGGAGAAGGAAGGCCTTTTTCAGGAACAGGGTCTTGATGTGGAAATCGTGGATTTTCAGAGCGCGTCTGACCAGTCCGT
>CAMMZE010000109.1 GCA_946529195.1 uncultured Lachnospiraceae bacterium | reverse complement strand
AAGGCGTCCGAGACGGAAAAGGCTGCGGAGACAAAAAAGAAGACTGAGACAGAAAAGAACGCAGAGACAGAAAAAAAGGCTGAGACGGAAAAGAAATCAGAGACCGAGAAAAAGCCTGAGACGGAGACGAAAAAGAAATGAACCATTATTTGATTGTTTTTCTTATATCTATGGTGCCGCTGATCGAGCTCAGGGGATCCATGCTGTATGCGGCGGGCGTGGGACTGCAGATGGTTCCTGCCTACATCATTGCGATTATCGGAAATATGCTTCCGGTTCCCGTGATCTTTCTTTTCGCCAGGAAGGTGCTGGTGTGGGGAAAGGATAAGCCCTATATCGGAAAGTTTTTCACATTTTGTCTGGAAAAGGGAGAAAAAGGCGGGAGAAAGCTGCAGGCAAAGGCGGGAAGAGGTCTCTTTGTCGCACTTCTGCTTTTTGTAGGCATTCCCCTTCCCGGAACAGGAGCCTGGACCGGCACACTGGCAGCCAGCCTTCTGGATATGGATTTTAAGTCAAGTGTTCTGGCTGTCATGCTGGGCGTGCTGCTTGCAGGTATTATTATGGGCCTGGCGGGGACAGGACTTTTTGGGGCAATTGGAAGTTTCAGCTAACAGGGAGGAATAAGCATTGTTAAATCTGCTTTTTAAAAATGGTTCACAGATCATTACGCTGCTCGGGCTTTTGTTCGCCTTTGGCGCAGTGTTCTGGATGTATATGAATAAAAATGATCTTCTGCCGCGTGATCACGGCAGAATCGATGCGGTTCAGGGAGCCCTGTCCGCAGGAAAAGGGACAGGCGGCGGCATTGTTCTGATCCCTGTTTTTGTCGTAGCTTCCCTGATCTTCGGGGCAGTCAGCATAGAATATCTGATTTATTATGTGCTGATCACTGCCGAGATGCTGACAGGCTATCTGGACGATGCGTCCAGGGTACCCTGGGGGAGACTGAAAAAAGGACTTTTGGATTTTGCAGTTGCTTTGATCGCGGCCCTGACCTACGTTCATTTTAACGGCAGCACCATACGTTTTGCTGTTCTGGGCATACAGATAACGATTCCGGTCATTGTCTATGTGATACTTGCCATTGTCCTGATCTGGGCAGCCATCAATGTAACCAACTGCAGCGATGGCGTAGATGGTTTGTCCGGCACTTTGTCCATTGCGACGATGATGTCCTTCTATATCATGAATACCATTCATGGTGAGGCAGGCGCATTTAATGTAGAGATACTCTTTTATGTGATCTGTCTGGCCGCCTATCTCTGGTTCAACGCACCGCCCAGCATTCTGATGATGGGAGATGCCGGTTCCCGTGCCATGGGCTTTTTTATAGCTATTATTGCAATGAAGTCCGGTTGTCCTTTTATGTTTATTCCATTTGCGATCGTACTGATTCTGGATGGAGGACTCGGTCTGATCAAGCTTTCGTTTATTAAGTTTCTGAAGATCCATATTATGATGAATATCACTCTGCCGCTTCATGACCAGGTGAGAAAGAATCTGGAAGTGAAAAACGAAGAAGGAGAAGTGATCCGCAAGAACTGGTCCAATCCGCAGACTGTTTTCCGCTTTGTCATTATCCAGGTTATGGTATCTCTGCTATTTATTTATTTAATCTGGTAAGACAACAATTGACAGACGGGTTTTCGATTAGTTATAATTAAAAAACAGACAGCAGAAGTGTCTGGCAGCTGTGCAGAGGCACAGAAGATCAAGAGTTTCAGATCATTATATATATTGTTTAGATCAGCAGGTCACGAAGGCATGCATTTCTCTCAGAGGGGAGGAGTGCGTGCTTTTTTGTTTTACAGGAAATTGCGATCAATTTCCTGTAAAGTAAAAAACGCTCCGCGAGGATGCGCAGGTGCGCGTACAAGGAATGATGTCGGTAAACCGACCGCGCACCGCGCGAGAGATTCGCAAGCGAAACTCTTTTTTATACAAGGGCAAAGGAGGGACAGTGTGAAGAGATATATTTTACGCAGATTTTTGCAGCTGATCCCTGTCCTGATCGGGATTACCTTCCTGTCATTTGCCCTCATGCGGCTGGCAGGTTCGGATGCGGTACAGGAGCTTTTTTCCAATACAGGCGGCGTGGTCTCTCAGGAGGTCATTGACGCCAGAAGAGCGGAACTGGGCCTGGATAAACCCTTTCTGCAGCAGTATTTTTCCTGGCTGGGCGGAATACTGACAGGGGATATGGGGACCAGCTATGTGTCAGGGCGCGATGTGTTCGGGACTTTTATTTCCAAGCTCCCGGCCACCCTGGAACTGACCGGGCTTTCCATCCTGGCAACGGTGGTCATTTCCATTCCGCTCGGCGTGCTGGCGGCAGTCAGGCACGATAAGATTTCGGACTATCTGCTTCGTTTTCTGAGCTTTATCGGAAATTCCATGCCGGGCTTCTTTGTGGCACTTCTGTTGATGCAGATTCTGGCGATCAAGCTGGGCTGGCTGCCGGTCATATCCGGGGGAAATTCTCTGAAAGGTGCTGTGATGCCGACCCTGACGCTGGCGATTGCCATGTCTTCCAAATATATGCGGCAGGTGCGGGCAACTGTCCTGGAGGAGCTGAATAAAGAGTATGTGGCAGGGGCCATGGCGCGCGGCGTGCGAAGCCGTGTCTATCTGATGCGCAGCGTACTCAAGTCCTCCATGCTGACGATCATTACCTTGCTGGCTCTGTCGATTGGAAGCCTTCTGGGCGGCACAGCCATCATTGAGAGCATTTTTATGTGGGACGGCGTCGGCAAGCTGGCGGTAGATGCCATTACCATGCGTGATTACCCGCTGATCCAGGCCTATGTGGTCTGGATGGCGATCATATATGTACTGGTCAATCTGATTACGGATCTGATCTATCATGTGCTGGATCCCCGTATACGACTGGGGGTGAGCAGCGAATGAGTCCGCAGTCATCTGGCCATGTGACGGTCAGAGTTCAGAAAGTAAGAAAAAACCATGTCAGAACCAGGCTGATTGTCTTTGGAATCCTGGCAGGAATCCTGCTGGCTGCTTCCTTCTTTTCGGCCTATCTGACGCCCTGCGATCCCTATCTGCAGGATCTGTCCAATGCCAAGGCAGCGCCTTCGGCAGCCCATTTGCTGGGAACGGACCGGTACGGGCGGGATATGCTTTCCCGTGTGATCATCGGCAGCCGGACCAGTATTTATTCTACACTGCTTCTGGTGGCAGTCGTGACAGCCATCGGCACGGTGGTCGGCGTATTCTGCGGCTGGCGGGGCGGCAGCTGGATCGATACCATGCTGATGCGGATTTCGGATATGTTCCTGGCATTCCCGGGTCTTGTCTTTGCGCTCGCAGTCGCGGGAGTGCTGGGCGGAGGTCTGCAAAATGCAATCATCGCCCTGGCGGCTATTTCCTGGCCCAAATATGCCCGCATTGCCCGCAGCCAGACCCTGGCACACAAAGAAATGCCGTATGTCAGGGCAGCGGTCCTTGCCGGAAGCAGCACACAGGGGATTCTGGTCAAACACATTTTGCCTAATATCATGGGCCCCATTCTGGTCACTTCCATGCTGGACATCGGAACCATGATGATGGAGCTGGCCGGCCTTAGCTTCCTGGGACTGGGTGCCAAACCGCCCGCGGCAGAGTGGGGGAGCATGATGAGCGATACACGCAGCCTTCTGACGACAGCTCCCTGGGTCACCCTGGCTCCGGGATTTGCCATCTTCATATCTGTAATGATCTTCAACCTGCTTGGAGACACGATCCGGGATTATGCCGATCCCAGGGCAAGGGGGCGATAGGATGGCTGAGATTCTTCGATTTGATCATGTAGAGATCAGCTACAATGGCATTCCTGCCGTCCGGGATATCAGTTTTTCTCTGGAAGAGGGACAGATTCTGGGCATCGTGGGGGAGAGCGGTTCGGGCAAGACGACCTTGATCCGGGCGGCCATGGGCCTGCTGGGAGAGAGCGGTATGGTGACCCGGGGAGACATCTGGTACAAGGGCCTGAATCTGCCGGATCTGAGCCAGAAGCAGCTTCGCCGTCTCTGCGGACCGGAGCTGGGAATGATCTTTCAGAATGCCGGAAGCTCTTTCTGCTCCATCCGCACGGTGGGGGCACAGCTATATGAGAGCATGACCGAGCACGAGATGGTCAGCCGGGAAGTCTTTACAGAGCGCGCGCTTAACCTGCTGAGCAAAATTGGCTTCCGGGACGGCAAAATGATCCTGGACAGTTATCCCTTTGAACTGTCCGGGGGCATGCAGCAGCGCGTCGGCATCGCGGCAGCTATGCTCTTGAATCCTTCTGTGCTGCTGGCGGATGAACCGACTTCTGCCCTGGATGTGTCCATCCAGAAGCAGGTGGTGGAGGAGATGCTGCTTTTGCGTGAAGCTTTTGGCACAGCCATTGTTCTGGTCACCCACAACATTGGCGTGGTCCGGACTATGGCGGATCAGGTACTGGTCATGAAAAATGGGCAGATGGTGGAATACGGCCCAGCCCGGCAGGTACTTGAATCTCCCGGACAGGACTATACCCGCCTTTTGCTGTCGGCAGTGCCGAGACTGAAGAGGTGAGCGGCATGGAAATGAAACCGATTCTTGAGGTAAAGGATCTTACGAAAGTTTTTACCCGTAAGGGGCATCCGGATCTGACGGCGCTGGATCATATCAGCTTTTCCCTGATGCCGGGGGAATGTCTGGGTATCATCGGAGAGAGCGGCAGCGGAAAGAGTACAGCCGCCAACCTCATCACCCGCCTCGCGGAAGCGACAGCGGGACAGATCATCCTGGATGGAGAAGATATTACAAGGCTGCGCGGCAGGGAGCTGCGGCGGATTTATCAGAAGATGCAGATGGTCTTTCAGATGCCGGCGGAATCCTTTGATCCCAGACGGACGCTGGGGGACGGAATCGCGGAGAGTCTGAGAAACAGCGGCATATCCCGCAGCGAGGCGGCTGGAAGAGTAAAAGAGCTTTTGACCCGGTGCGGTCTGACAGCGGAGTTTGCCGGCAAGTATCCCCATGAGGTCAGCGGCGGCCAGTGTCAGAGGGCGGCGATTGCCAGAGCTCTGGCCATCGGGCCGAAGATCCTGATTTGCGACGAGGCGACCTCCTCTCTGGATATGACCATTCAGAAGGAGATCATGGAACTTTTAGA
>CAMMZE010000108.1 GCA_946529195.1 uncultured Lachnospiraceae bacterium | reverse complement strand
CAGAATCGGAAAGTGAAACGGAGACAGAAGGGCCGGATGCGCAGACTTTTGCAAAGATTCTGGAGAAGACGGAGTGGGTATTTACGAATGCTGAAGGGAAGCCGGTTAAGAGCAGCGGCGGGATCCTCCAGTCCGGCGGTCTGGCGGATACTCCGGAGCAGCTTTGTCTGCAGATCAGGGTTCCGGAGGAAGCGGTAGGGGAGCTGATCAAAGAGGATGGCATGGCTTTTTTCCAGGTCTTTGGAGGGACAGAAAAATGGAGAAAAGAGGCGGAGACTGATTTCCGCAAGACCCAGTTCTGGGCTGTGAAGGATAAGATGGCTTCCTGGAAGATGACTTTTGAAGAGGATGGAAGCTACCTGGTGCAGATCGGTGTCAAAAAGGATGACAAGAGTGTTCCCTTGATCTGTGCCGAGAAGGAGTTTGTGATTGATACCGTCAGGCCGGTGGCTGTGCTGGAAGCGGATCCGGAAGGTCAGGAGTACAGCCGCGGCAATTGCAGCATTCGGGTCCGTGTCACCGATGCCAATCCGGATGAGCAGGTACTCCCGCAGATCCGGACGGACGGCCCCTCGGCTGAACTGATGGAATGGAAAAAGACGGAGGATGGGATCAGGACCCAGATCGCCGTGACAGGGGAAGGGCGCTTTGCTGTCACCTTTACGGCGCGGGATAAGGCTGGTAATCTGTCCCTTCCATGTATTCCTGTAAAAATGGTGATCGACAAGACGCCGCCGCAGTTACAGATCCAGGCTCCGGAGGGGAGAGAGGCTGGAAATGCTATTTATACAGCGTCCCCGCAGGAGATTATAGTCTCGGCTTCTGATCCCTGGTTTGATGCGGCAGGATCCGGGGCGAATGTGGTTTCCAGTGAGGGAGGCAGCTGGCAGACGGCTGGATGGACAGAAGAAGCAGACGGATGGAAGATGCATATTTACCTGAACGGGGACGGCAGATACCAGATCGCAGCCTGGGCGGGTGATCTGGCGGGAAACCGCCTGGAGCAGGGGCTGGGAAAAGAAATCGTGGTGGATACGGCTGCGCCTGCCCTGCGTGTGACCGGGGCGGAGAACGGAGCTTCCTATATGAAAGGGGTTGATCTGCATATTGAAGCGGAGGATCAGAGCCTTTTTGCCGGGAGCATGCATTTCACCCTGCTGAATCAATTGGACGGCAAGAAAATTGAGAAGGATATCTACTGTGAAAAAGAGCTGCAGAAGTACAGTCTGCAGGCCTCAGGCGACGGGATCTATATTCTGCAGGCCCATGCGGCGGACGGGGCGGGAAATGAGAAGGAAGCAGAGCTCCGTTTCCGGATCAATATTTCCGGATCCCGGATTGAACCGGATAGTGCGGCGGCGCAGATCCTTTTGTCAGGCTTTATGAAAACAGCAGCGCCTATGGCCTTTACGGAAAGAAATATTGATGCGCTTGTGGAGCGGAGACTGGTGCTGACCAGCAGCAGAAGCGTCAGGATCCTGGAGGAGGGGACTGATTACAGCGTCCAGGACAGGGTGGACGAGAAAGGCGTCCACAGCTTCCGCTATGAGATTTTTGCAGATTGTTTTGCCAGGGAGGGGACCTATACCATCCACATGTACTCCAGGGATGCGGCAGGCAATGAATATGCCGGCAGCAGGGAGGATGCCCTCTGGCGTTTTACTGCCGATTACAGTCCGCCGCAGATCTTTGTGACCGGATTGGAAGAGGGAGGCGTATACAGAAAGGAGTCGCTTCCTTTCAGAGTCACGGTGACAGATACGGTAGGGGTGGACCTGCTCCGAGTTACCGTGGATGGAGAGACGATTCTGGAGCTGGGGCCTAATGAAATCCAGGCAGCAGGAGGCGTCTTTTCCCTGGAGCTTGGCCAGTCAGAGGAGGAACAGGAGATCCGGGTGGAGGCTGTTGATGCAGCGGGAAGAGAGGCACAGGCTCAGATCTTTCATGTCCTGGTCCTGAAAGGGGAAGCTTCCCTGCCTGAGATGACGGAATCGGAGGCTGCGGGCGATGCTGCAAAGATCCTGCAAAAGCAGGAGGAGACAGAAAAGTACCAGGCGGCCCAGATCCTCAAAGATGCAGCGAGCGGCTTTCAGGAAAGCCTGGGAAGTCCGGAGGAAAGCAGGTTTTTGTCCGCTGCCCTGATTGGGATCGGCATCGCCGCCATTCTTCTGATTGTGGTCTTCATCCGGCATAAAAAGAAAAAAGATTCGGAAATGTAAAGTTAAAAGAGCCTTAAGCCTGAAATTCATAGACGCATATGTCGATTTTGTGCTAAAATATATGAAATTATGTCTAAAAACAGAACGGACAGGTAAAGGAAAAAAACATGAAGATTGTAATCGGACTTGATGTGGGAACATCCACAACCAAGATTTTGGCAATGAACGAGGCGAAAGAAATCCTCTACACAGAGCGTGTATCTGCTTCCGAGCAGCTGACTTCTCTGTTTGGAGCGGTCGGAAGCCTTCTGTATAAGACAGGTCTGCGTCTGGATCAGGTCTGCCGTTTTATGACGACGGGAGTCGGAGCTTCCTTTATCGAGGGAGATATTCTGGGCATTCCAACTTCCAAGGTGCCGGAGATCGAGGCCATGGGAGAGGGCGGCCTTTTCCTGGCAGGTGTCAATAAGGCTATTGTCACCAGCTTCGGGACAGGTACGACCTTTGCAGCAGCTTCTTTTGAGGAAGGGGTCAGGCATGTCGGCGGAATCGCCATGGGAGGCGGGACTTTGAGCGGACTGGCAGCCAGGCTTTTTGGCATTGACCGTTTTGAGGATCTGGCAGAACTGGCTTCCAGAGGCAATATCTATAACGTGGATAAGAGCATGAAAGAGATCAGTCATGACCAGGTCTCCAATTTGCCGGATTTCGCGACAGCCAGCAATCTGGCCAAGGTCAGGGCAAATTCCCGGGATGAGGATGTGGCGATCGGCCTTTTTAATATGCTTTATCAGGCAGCCGGAACCATGGCTGTTCTCTGTGCTGATCATTTTGGTACAGATCAGATCGTGGCGGTCGGTTCCCTGGCCACACTTGACATGGCAAAGGTTTTCCTGGGGCAGGTAGGCCAGCTCTATGAGCGCAACTTTATCATTCCGGAACACGCAGCCTTTGCGCCGGCAGCCGGTGCGGCTCTGCGCGCTTTCTGATCATATAGTAAAGGAGTCTCTTTATGAATTTTATATTTATATCTCCGCAGTTTCCGGCATCCTACTGGAATTTTTGTGACCGCCTTGCCAAAAGGGGCGTTACGGTTCTTGGCATAGGAGATTCTGACTACGATTCTCTTTCCGGGGAGCTGAAGGGCAGCCTGACCGAATATTACCGGGTTTCCAGTCTGGAGAATTATGATGAGGTAGTACGTGCGGTTGGCTTTTTCACCTGGAAGTATGGAAAGATCGACTGGGTTGAGAGCAATAATGAGTACTGGCTGACCCTGGATGCCCGTCTGCGCACAGATTTTCACATTACCACGGGCATGGATCTGCAGGCCGTGGCCAATGTGAGGAGAAAGTCCGCCATGAAGGCCTTTTACCATCAGGCAGGCGTGCCGGCAGCCAGATATCATCTGGTCGACACTCTGGAAAACGGGCTTGCTTTTGCAGAAGAAGTTTCCTGGCCTGTCTTTGTAAAACCTGACGACGGCATGGGAGCTGAGGACAGCCGCAAGATCCGCGATGCGGAGGAGATGCGGCGCTTTTATGAGGAAAAAGATCCGAATACGCAGTATATCATGGAGGAGTTCATCAGCGGAGATATCTGGTCCTATGACGGGATTTCCGACAGCCAGGGAAATATTCTCTTTGATGCAGCAGTCTCCTGGCCCCGCAGTGTGGCGGATATCGTGAATAATAAGGATCACCTGTCCTATTATACCTGCAATGAAGTACCGGAAGATCTGCGGGAAAAAGGGCGGGCTGTTGTGAAAGCCTTTCAGGTGCACAGCCGTTTCTTCCATCTGGAGTTCTTCCGCCTGCTGGAGGATAAGGAAGGACTGGGCAAGAAGGGAGAGATTGTTGCCCTTGAGGTCAATATGAGACCGGCCGGCGGATGGACGCCTGATATGTACAATTTTGCCAACAGCGTAGATGTCTACAGCATCTGGGCGGACATGGCGGTTTATGACCGCACTTATGTGGATATGAATCAGCAGAAGTACTATGCGGTATATGCCAGCCAGCGTTACGGGAAGCCTTATGTTCACAGCTTTGAGGAGATCCGTAAGCGCTATGTGGGAAGGATCGTTCTGGATGAGGAGATTCCGGAAGCGCTTTCCGGCGCTATGGGCAATCATATGTGGACGGCCCGTCTGGATACAGAAGAAGAAAAAGATGAATTTATTGCCTTTGTGCAGGAAATGAAAGAAGGATAAAACATGCTCAGTGACAAAGAAATATTTGCTTATGTCGATCATACACTGCTTAAGCAGACTGCCCTCTGGCCGGAGTACCGGCAGTTGTGTGATGACGCTGTCCGTTTTCAGACAGCAAGCGTCTGCGTGCCTCCTGACCGTGTGGCGGCAGTGAAGGAATATCTGGCCGGGCGGATCCCGGTCTGCACGGTGATCGGATTCCCCAACGGGCACCATGTGACAGAGGTGAAGGCTTTCGAGACGAAGAAAGCGCTGGAAGAAGGAGCAGATGAGATTGATATGGTGATCAATATCGGGACTCTGAAAGAAGGCCGGGATGACTATGTCAGAGACGAGATCCGGGCACTCAAAGAGATCTGCGGTGACAAAATCCTGAAAGTGATCGTGGAGACCTGCTTCCTGACAGAAGAGGAGAAAATCCGGGTCTGCAGGATCGTGACAGAGGCCGGTGCTGATTTCATTAAGACATCGACCGGATTTGGCGGCGGCGGAGCGACATTTGAAGATGTTGCACTCTTTGCGGCCCATATCGGCCCGAAGGTAAAGATCAAGGCCTCAGGAGGAATATCCTCTTTTGACGATGCAAGACATTTTATAGAGCTGGGAGCTTCCAGACTCGGCACAAGCCGTCTGGTGACACTGGCAAAATCACAGAATTGACAATGCGGGAGGATACAGGAAATTGCGTGCAAAGATAGGAAGAAACGACCCCTGCTGGTGCGGGAGCTGCAAAAAGTACAAAAACTGTCATTACAGTTTCGATGAAAAGATTGCCAAGATCAAGAG
>CAMMZE010000107.1 GCA_946529195.1 uncultured Lachnospiraceae bacterium | reverse complement strand
CTTCTTTTCATGTCAGCGCTGATAAACAGATGTATTACTGTTTTGGCTGCGGTGAAGGGGGCAATATATATACTTTTCTGATGAACTATGAGAATCAGACCTTCCCGGAAGCCATCAGGACGCTGGCAGACCGCGCAGGCATAATCCTGCCGGAGAAAGAGATGACTGCCCAGGAGAAAAAGGAGCGCAGCAGGCGCACGCAGCTTCTGGAGATCCAGAAGGAAGCGGCCAAATTTTTCGTCTATTGTCTCCATGGGGCAGAAGGAAAGCAGGCCGCGGCCTACTTGCAGAAGAGAAGGCTGACGGCGGAAACCATTGCCCATTTCGGACTTGGCTACGCCCCGAAAAATAGCCGGTCCTTATATGCCTATCTCAAGAAGAAAGGCTATAAGGATGATCTTCTCAAAGAATCCGGACTCTTTACCTATGATGAGAAGAGAGGCGTTACCTGTAAATTCTGGAACAGGGTCATGTTTCCCATCATGAATCAGTCCAATAAGGTCATCGGCTTCGGCGGCAGGGTAATGGGAGATGGAAAACCCAAATATCTGAACTCTCCCGAGACCATTTTATTTGACAAAAGCAGCAACCTGTACGGGCTCAATTATGCCAGATCTTCCAGAAAGCCCTATCTGATTCTCTGTGAGGGTTATATGGATGTGATCGCCATGCATCAGGCCGGCTTTACCAATGCGGTGGCTTCACTGGGAACGGCAATGACGCCGAAGCATGCCCTCTTGATCAAACGTTTTGTGAATGAAGTCCGCCTGGCCTATGACAGTGATGAGGCAGGTGTGAAAGCTGCCATGCGCGCTATCTCGATTCTCAATCATGGACAGATCCGGTCACGCGTGATCAATATGAAGCCGCATAAAGATCCGGATGAATTCATCTCAAATCTGGGGACAGAAGCTTTCCAGAAGAGAATCGATGACGCACTCAGCAGTTTTATGTTTGAAGTCTCTGTCAAGCACGGACAGTACCGTCAGAATGACCCGGACGAGAGAGCATCTTTTCTCCGGCATACCGCAGTCATGCTGCTGAGATTTCCGGAAGAGGCAGAGCGCCAGGTCTATATAGAGGCCATCAGCAGAGAATACGGAATCGAGGCCAGATCCCTGCAGGATATGGTCAGAAATCTGAGTGCCAGAATGACAGAGCGGGATATCGAAAATTACAATTCCAGGGAAGACGTCCGTATCATCCAGCCGGAGAATGTTCATTACCCGCCCAGCGTCAATTCCCTTCTGATTTCCGAGAGAAGGATCCTGACCCTGCTGTCTGAGGACAGCTCGCTGATCAGACGGGTGAATGGCATACTCAGCCCCGAAGACTTTGATGATCCCATGTGCAGGAAAATTGCGGAGAAGATGTTTGCGTCTGTCTCGGATCCTGCAGGTTTTTCCCCGGCAAAAATACTGGATTCCTTTGAAGAAGCAGAAGAACAGAAAGAAGCAGCAGCTGTCTTTCATGAGAAAAGCTCTGATGAAATGACAGAGGAAGAAATCGAAAAAAGTCTGACAGAATCGATCATCAGAATCAAGCAGATCAAACTGGAAAAACTGATCCGGGATGCCAAATCTGCCCAGGATATGCAGATGATCATAAAACTGAAAAAAGAGCTGGAAAACTTTACATTGCCTGCATAGGCACAGGAGCATCATATGGAACAGGACCTGACACAATTTATAGAAGAATTAAAAGCGGTAACGGAAGATAAGGAAGGCCGCTCATTCAGCACCGCGGAGCTTGCGGCCCGTTTCCCGGGAACAGCGCTTTCCGCGCGGCAGCTTTTGCTGATCAGCAATTATCTGATCAGTATGGGAATCGATATAACAGATTATGAAGAACTGAAAAAAAGGGCAGATCAGGAAGAGACCGGGCGCAGTGCGGTCCAGCCTGAAATGCAGCCATCCCTGGATGAGCAGACATGGATGCAGCCTTATCTGGAGATGGCAGAGAACGCCTTAAAGCCCGATGAGGCAGAAGAAAAACGGCTCCTGGCACTTGCCGGCCGCGGTGATGAAAATGCCTCTGAAATCCTGTTGGGCGTTTATATGCAGATGCTTCTGGACTTGTGCGGTCAGCTGCAGGTATCCGATGAAAGCCTGCGCGCTGATCTTGTCCCGGAGGCAGTTGTTTATCTGATGCAGGAAATCCGGGCATACAATCCGGAACAGACAATTTCTTTCCGGGAATCAGCTCAGCAGCAGATCAGAGGAAAGCTGGCAGCTTATATCAGAGAGAATGACATGAATGACAGCGTTTCCGCAGAACTGATGGATAAGCTCAATAAAGCGCGCAGCGCCTACCAGAAACTTGGGGCCTTTCTGGAAAGAGAGCCTTCCGAAGAGGAAATCGCCAAAGAGATCGGGATCTCCGCAGCCCGCCTTCGCGAGCTGCAAGAAGCACTGCCCCAGGGAACAGCTGTCTATACAGATTTCCCGGAGAATTTTGACCAGGCAGATGAGGGAGAGGATGGGCAGCCGGAAGAATATCTGCTGACTGAACAGATCCTGAAGTCGGTTTCCGGACTGCCGGTTCTGGAGCAGGAATGCTTCATCGCCTATTATGGTCTGGACGGAACAACTCCCAGAAGAGCAAATGATATCGCCATGCAGTACGGAATCACGGAAGAGGCAGTGAAACAGTGCATCAGCCATGCTCTGGAGCAGATGCGCGCAGCCGGTCTGGATACGGACTTTTTCGAGGTGTAAGATGCAGCTGTCTAAAAGGATGCAGATGATTGCGGATATGGCAGCACCCTCTGCCTGCACAGCAGATATCGGGACAGACCACGGATATATTCCGATCTATCTTGCCCTGCAGGGGATTGCAGACCATGTGATTGCGGCTGACGTTCGAAAGGGACCTTTGGCCAGGGCCAGAGACCATATTCAGGAAAAAGGACTGGAAGAAAAGATCGAACTTCGCCTGGGAGACGGGCTTGTGGTGCTCCGGCCCGGGGAGGCAGATCAGATCATCATCTCCGGAATGGGCGGTCTTCTGATGATCAGGATTCTGAAAGACAGTCCGCAGATCCCGGCAGCGGCGAAGGCACTGATCCTGCAGCCCCAGTCGGATATCGACCTTGTCCGCAGATATCTGCATGAATCAGGTTTTTGTATAGAAAAAGAAGATATGACCATAGATGAAGGCAAGTATTATACGGTGATCAGAGCCGTGCACGGAAAAGATCAGGAGTATTCTGCTGAGGATGATCTCTACGGCAGGCTGCTGATAGAAAGCGGCCATCCGGTACTGATCAGATTCCTTCAGGATACGGTTAGAAAACAAAAAGAAATACGGGATCACTTATCCGGACAGGATTCGGAGAAATGCCGCGTCAGAAGAGAGGAACTTGAACTTAGCATTGCCGCGGCGGAAAAGGCGCTTGAAAGAGCGGAAAGGAGCAGGAGATCATGACAGTCAGAGAAATCATAAAAGAACTGGAAATACTTGCCCCGCCCGAACTAGCCATGTCCTGGGACAATTCCGGACTTCTGGCCGGGCACCCGGAAACAGAAGTCAGAAAGGTTTATATTTCTCTGGATGCGACCGGAGAGGCTGTAGAACTGGCGGCGCGGGAAGGATGTGATCTGATCCTGACCCATCATCCCCTGATTTTTTCGCCACTGAAGTCTGTGACAGACGAGGATTTCATCGGCAGAAGGATTCTGACCATCATAGAGAATCATATGGCCCTCTATGCCATGCATACCAACTTTGACTGTGCGGTCATGGGAGAGATCGTGGCAGAAAAAATCGGCCAGAAGGCGCTGATGCCTCTGGAGATGGTTGCAGAAACGGATGGAAAGATGCTTGGCATCGGGACCGTCGGCCCTCTCAGGGAAAAAGTGTCGCTGAAAGAGCTTGCCGGCAGGATCAGGGAGACGTTTGACCTTCCCCAGGCCCGCTATTTCGGAAATCCCGACAGGGAAATAGAAATGGCGGCCATTTGTCCGGGTTCCGGAAAAGGGATGGCAGGCGCTGCTCTTAAGGCCGGATGTGACGTCCTGATTACAGGTGATATCGACCACCATGATGGAATTGACAGTGTAGAAAAAGGCCTTGCTGTAATTGATGCAGGACATCATGGCCTGGAACATATTTATGTGGAGTATATGGCAGAGTGGATGGCGCAGCATCATCCGGAAATCTCCGTGATCAAAGACAGCAATCATTCACCATTTCAAGTAGTCTGAGCAGAGAGGAGGCTTATGATGTCAAACAGAGTAAATGTTTCTTACAGAGGACAGGATTATTCTTATATGGCCGGACAGACCTATCTGAATATTTCCAGAGATTTTAAGGATCAGTTTCCGTATGATATCATTCTGGCAAGGGTAAATGGGAGACTGCGGGAGCTGGCCCATACCTGCGAAAAGGACTGCACGCTGGACTTTGTGACAACAGGGGAAAAGGACGGCAATCAGGTCTACCAGAGAACAGCCTGCATGATCATGTATAAGGCTTTTGAAGATGTGATCGGAAGAGAACGGATTCAGAAACTGGACGTAGAATACTCTCTTGCCGATGGACTTTTCTGCACCTTGCAGGCGGAAGAGAAACTGACCGCTTCCCTTCTGAAATCTGTGAAAAAGCAGATGAAGCAGATTGTAGAAGATAAGCTGCCCATCCTGAAAAAGAGAGCGCCAAAGTATGAAGCCATTGAACTTTACCGGGAGTATAAGATGCATGATAAGACGGAATTATTCCAGTACAGGATCGATTCCATTATCAATTATTATGTTCTGGGAGAGACCGTGGATTATTATTACGGATATATGGCACCGGATACTTCCTATATCAGATATTTTGACCTTTACCTCTACAAGGATGGTTTTGTTCTTCAGCTTCCTTCCATCAAGAATCCGGAGAAACTGGCTCCTTTTGATCCGCCGGAAATTCTCTTTTCTGTTCTGCATCAGTCAACGAGCTGGGGAGAACTCATGAATGTGCGCACTGTGGCAGATCTGAACAGGCAGATTGCAAAAGGACATTTCAATGATCTGGTTCTGACCCAGGAAGCACTCATGGAGAAGCAGATCGGCATGATCGCGGAGCGGATTGCCTCTGAAAATAAAAGACTGATCCTGATTGCGGGACCTTCTTCCTCCGGCAAAACGACATTCTCTCACAGACTGTCGATCCAGATGCGGGCAGCAGGTCT
>CAMMZE010000106.1 GCA_946529195.1 uncultured Lachnospiraceae bacterium | reverse complement strand
AATCAGAAGCAAAGGAAGCGCTCCCTTAAACTCCTCCGCATTGGCGTCCGGACAGACCTGACATACGATTGGTTCCCCGCCCTTTTCGATGTAGGCCATCAGAACCTCCGGCATATACCATCCGTCTGCATCGTCTTTGACTGCTGTAACAGCCGCTGACAAAAAGAAACGCATCACACTTCTGCCGAATGGCTGATCTGCTTCCATGCTGCTGAGCTGATTGACATAATGCTTAAAAACTTCCTCTTCAAACAAAGCGACACTGGAACCATACCACTTGGTCATCACATATGCTTTGCTGTGGTCCAGATCCAGATGCATGGCACCTTTGTCTGAAAAAGCTATCTTCTTATACATTACATTGCCCTCTCTCTAATCACATCTGATATACCTTTTTCTCATTATATAGCCAAGCCCCGGCAAATTCAACGTTTTTTTTAAGTACGCAGATTCCTCAGTATCTGTTATGTACTCTCTCGATTGCGGCAGGAATGTCTCTCATTTTAATGACTCTTCCATCATCGAGAATCGCCGTCCCTGTCAGCTGTCCGAAGACCTGATGCTGGTCGCTGACAAACATCTTCAGATCAATGAGACCCTTGCGGTCTATAATCGGCATAAAGACTGCCTCAAAACGGCCGTCACTGGACGTAATGGTCCAGGGATTTTCATAGGCCAGTCCGCCCTTGCCATCCTCCGGGATCCCGAAGCTGACCTCTTCCAGCTTGTGGAGCCTGCCTCTGTAAAATAGAGCATTCTCCGAAGCGCTGGATCTGTCACTGAATCCGTAGCCAAGGTTAAACCCGAAAGGCGCACCGTCAATCCGGGTGCTGCAGGTCCCCCAATACCAGGTATTGTCATAAGTCCAGACCCCGCGGCCCCAGTCCAGAACTGCCATATCATGTTCCGGCTGGAAACGGTACTCTTTACTGCCAATGCGGACATATCCCCGGGCCGGCATGCAATTAAACTTCTGGTTATAATAAAATGCTTCTTTCTTCTCCTTCCACGGTGTCGCAATGCAGATACTGTCCGCATCCGGCTGGTACATGGAAATCTGCGCCTTAAGATCCTCCCCGTCTCTGAAGTTTTTATACAGGCACTGGATATGACGGACGCCCGGACTGGCGCTGTAGCGCAGATGGAGATCGCCGCTCCTGAAATCAACATCACCGGAGGAAGAAGCCGCCCGAAGGCCGATCTTTCCCATCGGGAAAGGTGTCAGGACCGTCTTTGTCGTCTCTCCCGGTCTGGTCAGGTCAATCAATGACACACTTGCCATCCCTGCATAACCCAGATCAGAAACCGTAAAAGCTGCGGCAAAGGTCTCCCCTGTTACCAGATAGTAATCCCACTCCTTGATCCGCAAGGCAGAAGCTGCGATATCGCGCCTGTCGTAGAGCCAGAAGGGCCGTCTGGCCCAGCCGGGTTCTGCGATATGTCCCTGCGCGTCCAGAAGCTTTTGAACCTTCGTTACTTCATGCTGCATATCCCGTCCTCCTTATAACAAGCCCAGATGGAAGCCCGGCCGGGGAGTCCGGCCTGTTTTGTCAAAATATTTCCTGGCATCTTCCGAAACCGCTGCCTTAAAATCTTCCACAGTCACTTTTGCTTCCGGACTGCCCTCGATCTGGGCCCGCATCACGGTCTTGCTCCAGGTTTTCTCAAAAATATTTCTGACAAAACGGGCATTGGAAAAGTTTTCCGCTTCGATCACGCTGCTGTCGAGACTGCCGAAATAGGCCTCTACTTCTTTTTTCAGTCCTTTTCCGGCCTGGAAACTGCTCTCCTTCAGCATGGCCATAAAGATCCGGGCCAGTTCCTGGCGGCTGTAATTAGGGAACTCGATCACGTAGGGGACCCTGCCGGCAAAGCCTGCATTGAGCTTCATCAGACGTTCCATATCTTTGGGATAGCCTGACAAAATGACCATGAAATCCTCGCGATGGTTCTCCATCTGGGCAATCAGGGCATCTACAGCCTCCCTGGCAAAACCGCTGCCTTCCCGGTAATGGGCGTTGGCCAGCGTATAAGCTTCATCGATAAAGAGCACAGACCCGTAGGCGTCCCGGCAGATAGAAGCCACCTTTGGCGCTGTCTGACCAATATAAGGAGCCATAAGATCGCCACCGGCATGTTCATAGAAATAGCCCTTGGACAGAAGTCCTTTTTCTTTGAGCATCCGCCCCAGAATCCGGGCCACGGTAGTCTTTCCCGTTCCGGGATTCCCCTCAAAGCGCATATGCATGGCAGGCATGTCCACGCCCTCATGGCTGGCTGCGTATTCGATCTGCGCCATAATCTCCATGATCTGATCTTTTATCTTTTCCACACCGACCAGACGGTCAAGCTCCTCCTCCGGAGAAATCCCGCCGCTGTTTCTGCGGACAAATTGCCTCAGGCTGTCTGCAGAAATGGTTTGCACGGCATCTTCCTGCTCATTCATGGCACCAATCCGGATCTGCTGATAGATCATCTCGTTTACAATCTTCTTCACGGTCTTCACACCGTAGAAAAAGCCGTCTGATTTTTCCTCCGCGATCCTCTGCTGGAAAAGCTCCCAGACTGCGTCTTCTGCCTGAAATCCTCTCTCCGCAAGGCTGGCTGCGGCGATGTCCTGTAGATCTTCACTGGTGATCGGCACAAATACCACGCTCTGCACCGTCAGCACATCACTGAGGGCTGCCGAGATCCGTTCCAGCTGGCTCTGTTCCAGATAGGGCACGCGAAAAATGAAAATAGCGCGATCCTGAAGCTGGGAAATCAGATACAGATAAGCACGGAAAACCGGATCCTCCATCCGGTCGATCCACTCTGTGATATCCGTCAGGACAATCTGAAAGCCCCGGTCCATGGCAGCTGCGGTGTTTCCTGAAAGACCGATTCCCTCCTTGTCTGCTCCGGCCGGAAACTTCTCAAAGCAAAGGCCTGTGTTTGGCGGAATCAGCCCTTCCAAAGCCGCCAGATCAGCAAAATCAGAGACAGAACGGGCAATTCCGTTTCCGACATCAATGGAAAACAGATAGGCCCGGGAGCGGAAAATATCCTCCAGTTTACGGGCACGCAAAAGCGGCGCTGCCATATGGATCTCCTCACAGAGAGCAATAAACTGGTCGGCTCCCTTCATGCTGCGGATCCGTGCCAGGATATCATCAGCCGATGGACCTGCCGGCGCCTGCGGGAACTGTTCTTCCCCGCCACCTTCTGCATTCTCATTCTCCGGCTCCTTCTCCTGGGGCAGTTCCTCTGTCAGGAACTTGAAATTGTCAGCAAGGTCCTGATCTGTCAGTTCAAACACCTGCTTAATGATTCCGGAAAGCAGACTGAGCACCGATTCATCCGGTATCTCATCAGAGAAGGCTGCGCTGACATGATAATAACTGGCCTCCAGAATCTGAAACATCTGTTCTCCGCCGTTCAGCTCAAGCCGTTCCATATAAGACTTTATGATCTCAATCGGCTTTTGCTGACGGATACCATTCTCCGTTACATAGGCGCGGACCCAGTCCACACTGCAGCGGATGGTCAGCTTTTTCATAGCTTTGCTCCCTCCTCGAGCACGGTATCAATGATACCGAAGGCCTGTGCGTCTTCCGCATACATCCAGTTATTGCGGTCGGTCGCCTCCTCGATCTCCTCGGGAGTATGACCGGTATTTCTGGCCAGAATGGCATTCATCCTGCCCTTGAGGCTCTTCATATGATTGGACTCGATCATGATATCGGTAGCCTGTCCGCCGACGCCGCCCAGAATCTGATGGATCATGACCTCACCATTGGCCAGGCAGTATCTCTTGCCCTTGGTGCCGCCTGCCAGCAGGAAGGCGCCCATGCTGGCCGCCATGCCCACGCAGATGGTTGCTACATCACAGTGAATGTGACGCATGGTATCATAAATGGCAAGTCCTGCAGACACACTGCCGCCGGGGGAGTTGATATACATCTGAATATCCTTTGAAGAATCCACAGACTCCAGATACAGAAGCTGGGCGATCACAGTCGCAGCCATATCGTCATCTACCTCGCCAAAGAGCATGATCACGCGCTCTGTCAGAAGTCTGGAAAAAATATCCTCTCCGCCGTTTTCTCTGTAAAAATAAGGTCTGATAATCATATAAAATCTCTCCTTGTCATAAATCACACTTTTATCCCTATTATCTCATATTTTACCATAATGAAAAAGCCCTAAAACTGCATTGTCAGACAAAGAAAAAACCGCCGGCAGCTCATGATCTGACCAGCGGTATCCCGGGAAAATAAAATGTAGGTGAGCAAGGATATTTGGAAACTAAAGATCAAAATATTTTCTGCAGAATCCGTCATGAGAGACAAAAAAGTGGCTGTTGCAGCAGCCACTTTTTTGTCAGGTTGTCAGAATCCATATATTATTCCACAATATACTCTTCAAAGAGTTCACTAAGCATTTCCGTCTCGTCATCAACAAAACAACCGTATGCCCAATCTATATTCTTTGCGATGTCCGTACAATCGTCTGAACTGTCATAGATCATAATACTGGGGTTTGCTGTATTCCAGATAAGTGTACCTATTTCATGATCAAGGAAATGGTAGATCCTGTTATAAAACTCTTCAGGCAGATCAAGCATACCATCTTTTAATTGTTCCATGATATTATTCTTCATTTCTGTCATTTTCTCATATGCTTGATGAATATCTGTTTTTACTTCTTCACGAAAGAGTAGTTCCGGATCACACTAACAATTCCTTCATGGGTAAGCTCTATGGAACGCGCTCACAATCGTACTGATTATTCCAAAACGTCCACTTCATCCAGAATTAATCTTGTAAAACAACTTGCAATTCTTGAAAGAACTATTTCTATCATCCAAAAAGCAATCGAAGAGGTATTATAAATGGCCACTGAAGATTATTCTGAATTCGTTCCTAATGTTCATTTTGAGCAGATACCTATTAAAAATCTTGTGTCAAACCAAGACTATCAACGTCCATTATCAAGAAAACATGTTGATGATGCCGCAAAACATTTCGATCTATATCAAATTAACCCCGTTAAAGTCAGTAGAAGAGATGGTATAAACTATGTTTTCAACGGTCAGCATACTATCGAAATTGTTGCCGCTGTTTCCGGATCCCGTGAGACCCCAGTCTGGTGCATGATCTATGATGATCTGGAATATACTCATGAAGCAGACATTTTTGCGA
>CAMMZE010000105.1 GCA_946529195.1 uncultured Lachnospiraceae bacterium | reverse complement strand
GGTCCTGTCCGGCACATCTGAAGGATACCGTACACCTGGGGCCGATTGACCCGAAGAAACTGGAGATTCCTGCAACCGGCAAGCCTTTCCCGGTCATCAAGATGATCCCCGGACAGATTCTCACAGAGCAGGTGAATGAAATCCTGCCCGGGAAAGATCTGTTTGAACCGAATGGCAAACTGGACAAGATCGCCGTTTTTGAGCGGCACAAAGCGACCGGCAAGATTGGCGTTGGCGCTGTGATGGATTTCGGACTGCGCGGCGGCGCGATCGCTTCCTCCGTATCCCACGACAGCCATAATATCATCGTCATCGGTGACAACGACCGCGATATTCTCCTGGCCGTGAAGGAACTCGAGCGCACGCACGGCGGCTATACCATCGTACAGGATGGAGAGATCTTTGACACTCTGCCGCTGCCGATCATGGGCCTTCTCTCTGACAAAAGTCATTCCGCGGTAGCCAAAAAGACCCGCAAAATGATCAATCGCGCGCACAAGATGGGCGTCCCCAAAGGCATGGATCCTTTTATCACCCTGTCCTTTATGGCCTTGCCCGTCATTCCGTCCATCCGCTGTACGCCGCGCGGCGTTTACAGCGTGAGCAAGGGGAAATTCCTGTATCGGGGCGGGATATGAGATGACACTTTACGAAAAAAGATGGTTATGATAGAATACCCGTAATGGCCCGAAATGGTCGGGCTTTTACGGGTATTGTTATGAAAATATAGATACGGAGAGACAATATTATGACAGTGAGAGAATTGCTGGCCAGGGTACCGCATTGCCTGCTCAAGGGAGATACGGACCGTGAAGTGACCGGTATATGTATGAAAACAAGTGATGTCAAAGCTGGCGATGCTTACATCTGCATCAAGGGAGCCAGGTTTGACGCGCATGATAAAGTGGCGGAGATCGCCGCGGCGGACCCTGCTGTGATCGTGGTTTCGGAAGAGTGGGCAGCATCCCATGATGTGTCCGCATATGACACTGCGATTGTGGCAGTACAGAGCACCCGCGCGGCCAAGGCGCAGATTGCGGCAGCCTGGTACGGACATCCGGCAGACCAGATGACAGTGATCGGCATCACAGGATCCAAGGGGAAGACGACGACAGCCCATATGATCGCGTCTATCCTTCAGGAGGCCGGCTTTGAGACCGGCACCATCGGAACCAACGGCGCGATCATCAAGGGAAAAGTAAATGAGCTTGTCAATACGACCCCGGATTCCGAGGAAATGCAGATGTATCTGGCAGAGATGGTAAAGGCAGGCTGCACCCATGCGGTGATTGAGTGTTCCTCCCAGGGCCTGATGCAGCACCGCTGCGACGCCATCGATTTTAAATATGGTATTTTTACCAATATTGAGCGGGGGGATCATGTCGGCCCGAATGAGCATACCTCCTTTGAAAACTACCTTTTCTGCAAGGGATTGCTCTTAAAGCACAGCCGCACAGCCGTGGTCAACCGGGACAATGCGCATGTGGATGCGCTCCTGTCAGATGTTGATACGCCGGTTATATTCTATGGACATGAAAAGAATGACAGGAAACCTGACTACTGCATGGAGCCGGCGGAGCATATCAAACTGGGCACCCAGCCGGGAATCCGTTTCACCGTCAGCGGACCGGTAAGCGGAGAATTTTGTGTCAATATGCCGGGTGATTTCAATGCAGACAACGCCCTGGCGGCCATTGTGGTCTGCCATGAACTGGGAATCAGCGATGAAGTGATCCGGGATGCGCTTACTCATATCAGCATCCGCGGTCGTCTGGAGATGGTTTACCGCACGCCGGAGCTCAGCATCTGCGTGGACTTTGCCCACAATGGCTACAGCACGAGAAATCTTCTGATCGCGCTGCGGGAATATGAGCCCAAACGCCTGATCTGCATTTTCGGCGCGGACGGAAACCGTGCCTATACGCGGCGCACCCTGATGGGAGAGGCGTCCGGACAGCTGGCGGACCTGAGCATCATCACCTCCGGTCACAACCGCTGGGAGACCTTTGAAGAGATCCTGAAAGGAATCAAAGAGGGAATTGACCCCACAGGCGGCAAATATATCGTCGAGCCCAACCGGCAGAAGGCCATCCGTGACGCGATCACGAATGCGCAGGATGGGGACCTGATTACAATTATCGGATTGGGTCACGAGAGTTACCAGGAAGAAGGGGGCGTCAAGTATCCCTACAGCGACAGGGAGTTTGCCCTGCAGGTGCTGAAAGAGTGCGGAAGGATTTAGTATAATGGCAGTTTTCTGCGATGTAAGAAAGGCGGAAGCGTGATGGAGACAGATCTGACAAAGGGAAGACTGCTCCCCCTCATGCTTCGTTTTTCTGTTCCTTATCTGATATCATGTTTTCTGCAGACCTTTTACGGCCTGGCGGACCTTTTTATTGTCGGTCAGTATACGGAGGCTTCGGTCATCACGGCGGTTTCAATCGGCAGCCAGGTCATGCATATGGTGACGGTGATCGTGGTCGGCCTGGCGACCGGCACCATGATTAAGATCAGCCACAGTCTTGGCGCAGGGAAAAAGAAAGAGATTCCCGGCTTGATCGGCAGCTCGATTCTGTATTTCACCGCAGTGGCAGCCGGAATGACCCTCCTTCTGCTGCTGGGCATGAACGGTATTTTAGCGGTGCTGTCTACGCCGCAGGAGGCATGGGCACAGACCAGACAGTATCTTTACATCTGCTTCGCCGGGATACCGGTCATCATTGCCTACAATGTGATCAGCAGCATTTTTCGCGGGATGGGGGACACCCGACGGCCCATGTACTTCGTGGCGGCAGCCGGAGTGATTAACATTGCCCTGGACTATCTGCTGATCGGGGGACTGAACATGGGCGCAAGAGGCGCCGCTATCGCTACCGTAATCGCACAGACCTGCAGCGTTCTTTTTGCGCTGGTATCCATCCGGCGGGTCAACCTGGGCATACAGATGAGCCGGGCAGACATACGCCTGCGAAAAGACAGCGTCCGCAGCATCGCGGCAATCGGCGTGCCGATTGCCATGCAGGATGGCCTGATTCAGATTTCCTTTCTCGCAATCACGGCCATCGCAAACAGCAGGGGGGTAGACGTTGCCGCCGCCGTCGGTATCGTGGAAAAGGTAATCAGTTTTATGTTTCTGGTTCCTTCCGCCATGCTCTCAACAGTGTCAGTCACGGCCGCTCAGAATGCAGGCGCCGGTCTGCACAGGCGCAGCCGCAGCGCATTGCGGATGGGCGTGACCATCTGCGTGCTTTTCGGACTGCTGATGTTTATCATCTGCCAGTTCGCATCCCCGCAGATTGTCTCTCTCTTTGTGAAAAAGGAAGAAAATGTTGTCCTGCTCGGCGGCCAGTATCTGCGCGCCTACGCGCTCGACTGCGTTTTCGCAGGCATCCACTTCTGCTGCAGCGGCTTTTTCACAGCTTATAATAAGTCCATTTATTCATTTATACATAATATTATCTCTGTGGCAGCAGTCCGGATCCCCGGTGCCTGGCTGGCATCCGTGTTTTTCCCTGCCACCCTCTACCCCATGGGCCTCGCCGCCCCGATGGGGTCCCTTTTGTCCGCCATCATCTGTCTCATCATGCTGCGGCGGGTGTGGGGAGCAGGAGAGAATAGTTTCCCTGACAGGTAAAGCAGCAGAATGAGAAAGATAAGTTTATGTACACAGAGAGTGATACGATATGAACAAACATAGTTACCTGATCGGCAGCAGGGATTTTTACAGCAAGCTGATGCGGATCGCTGTTCCGATCATGATTCAGAACGGCATTACCAATTTTGTCAATCTCCTGGACAATATCATGGTTGGCCAGCTGGGTACCAACCAGATGTCCGGCGTTTCCATTGTGAATCAGCTGATGCTGGTCTACAACCTGGTGATCTTCGGCGGATTGGCCGGCATCGGGATTTTCACAGCCCAGTATTATGGAAAGGGAGACCATGACGGCATCCGCTACACCTTCCGGGCCAAGATCATCATGGCTGTGTTTATCTGCGCAGCTGCCTTTGTAATCTTGTTTGCGGGCAGCACCGGTTTTATCGGCATGTATCTGCATGAGGACGGTTCCGCCGGAAGCCTCACGGAGACCATGCGCTATGCCCGGGAATACCTGCAGGTCATGTATGTATCCATGATTCCTTTCGCACTGGGGACGGTCTATGCGGACACTCTGCGTGAGACGGGAGAGACCATGGTTCCCATGAAAGCAGGATTGCTTGCGGTTGTGGTCAATCTGATCGGGAATTATATCCTGATCTTCGGTCATTTCGGCGCACCCGCTCTGGGCGTAGCCGGCGCGGCAGCGGCGACAGCTCTTTCCCGCATCGTGGAATTTGTCTATGTGGCGGTCTGGACCCATCGGCATACTGAGCGAAACCGCTTTATCGCAGGCGTGTACCGGCGTTTCCGGATTCCGGCAGACCTCTTTTTCAAGTATGTAAAAAAGGCCTTCCCGCTTTTACTCAATGAGCTTCTCTGGACCGTCGCCCAGACGACCCTCCTCCAGTGCTATTCTGTTCGCGGTCTCATGGTCGTAGCCTCATTCAATATTTCCAACACACTGGGAAATGTGATGAATGTATCCTTCATCGCCATGGGCAGTGCCATTGCCATTATCATCGGTCAGGAGTTAGGCGCAGGCCGGACAGACCGCGTCCGCCAGCATGCCGAGCAGCTCGCCTTTGCCGCCGTGATCCTGTGCAGCCTGGTCGGCGTCGTCATGTTTGCCATCGCCGGACTATTTCCGCGTCTCTACAATACGGAAGAAGAAGTCCGTGCACTGGCAACCGGCCTCATCCGTATCAGCGCCATCTGCATGCCCATGTATGCCTACGAAAACGCAGCATACTTCACCATCCGGTCCGGCGGAAAAGTCCTTGTCACCTTCCTGTTTGACTCCCTGTTCTGCTGGGTATTCAGCGTCCCCGCAGCATTCATCCTATCCCGCTTCACCGGAATCCCCATCCTCCCCATGTTCCTCATCATACAAATGATCGAACTCATCAAAGTCGCCAGCGGCTTCCTCCTCGTCCGCAAAGGAATATGGATCAACAACCTGACATAAACCGTCACCCAGCACAGAAAAGGCCACACAACCATTAAGCTTGCTTAATATGTTGTGTGGCCTTTTCTGTGCTGGGCGGCCAAGGCGCGAAGCGCCTGCGGCCGCCCGCAGTGAAGAATGCGAAGCATTC
>CAMMZE010000104.1 GCA_946529195.1 uncultured Lachnospiraceae bacterium | reverse complement strand
ACTTAGTGCTCCACGCACTTGAAGTGGGAGTCATCTCCCATCTAGATATAAAAAGGCCAGATCCGTATCGATCTGGCCTTTCTTCATCTCATCTCAATGTTTTATTCCTCTTCCCAGGCAAAGGCGCACTTTACTGCTTTATGCCAGCCTTTCAAGAGTTTTTCCTTCTTCTCAGGCTCCATAGCCGGAGTAAAAATCCGTTCCACCGACCAATTCTCGCGTATCTCATCCCGGCTCTTCCAGAATCCGACAGCCAGGCCTCCCAGATAAGCTGCTCCCAGAGCCGTCGTCTCAATGCACTGCGGACGAACCACCTGTGTATCAAGTATGTCAGCCTGAAACTGCATTAAAAAGTTGTTTGCGCATGCACCGCCGTCCACGCGCAATCCGGTAAGCGGGACCTTTGCATCCTTTTCCATGGCTCCAAGGATATCATAGACCTGATAGGCCAGGGACTCTACCGTTGCGCGCACCAGATGCGCCCTGCTGAATCCGCGGGTAAGACCGACGATCGCGCCGCGGGCATACTGATCCCAGTAAGGAGCGCCCAGGCCGGTGAAGGCAGGTACTACATAAGCGCCGGCAGTGTCTTCTACGCTCATGGCAAGCTGCTCAGACTCTGACGCATGATCGATCACCTTCAGCTCGTCCCGCAGCCACTGGATCGCCGCGCCGGCAACAAAGACACTGCCCTCCAGAGCATATTCTACATTGTCGTCCACGCTGGCAGCGATCGTAGTCAGAAGGCCATGCTCAGAAGCAATCGCCTCATGCCCGGTATTCATAAGCATAAAACATCCGGTCCCGTAGGTATTCTTTGCAGTTCCTTTCTCAAAACAGCACTGGCCGAACAGAGCGCACTGCTGGTCTCCTGCCGCACCGCCGATCGGAATCGGTTCCCCTGTCAATTCCTCCGTTGTCGTCCCGTAAATGTAGCTGGACGGACGCACCTTCGGCATCATGGCAAGCGGAATATCAAGCGCTTGGAGCATCTCATCATCCCAGCAAAGCTTATGGATGTCGAATAACATGGTACGGGAGGCATTGGTGTAATCGGTCACATGCACTTGATGTCCGGTCAGATTCCAGATCAGCCAGGTCTCTACCGTGCCGAACAGCAGCTCTCCCCTGCGCGCTCTCTCTCGCGCGCCATCCACATGATCCAGGATCCACTTGATCTTGGTCCCCGAAAAATATGCATCCGGAACAAGGCCGGTCGTCTGCCGGATGTGCTCTTCCAATCCCATCGCCTTGAGTTCTTCCACAATATAAGCAGTCCGCCGGCACTGCCAGACAATCGCATTGTAAATCGGCTTCCCCGTCTCCTTGTCCCAGACAATGGTTGTCTCACGCTGATTGGTGATGCCAATGGAAGCAATGTCATCCGCCGTCGCTCCGATTGCTGTCATAGCCTCCCGGAATGTGGCACATACACTGTCCCAGATCTCCATAGGATCATGCTCTACCCAGCCGGGCTGCGGAAAAATCTGCGTAAACTCCTGCTGTGCCATACTGCAGATATTACCATGATAATCAAATAATATACAGCGGGAACTGGTCGTTCCCTGATCCAGCGCTGCAATATATTTCGCCATACCTTACTCCTCCTCCAGCCTTCGTCCTTCACTTTTTATCAGTATAACATATTTATCTGAAAAAAAGGAAAAACGGTTCCAGTTTATCCAATGAATAAACTGGAACCGTACGATTCATGAAAACTATATTCTCCGATGGGAAGACGGAGGACTTACTCCTCTACATCCTCATCAGGCACATGGTCTGCTGTCTCGTCTTCAAAAATCTCCTCGTCAATCTCCTCGTCCTCAAGCATGGGATTGTTCTCCTCATAGCCTTCTTCCATACCGTACGCAAGCAGATCATCTTCCATCAGCTTGCTGTCATCAATGTCATCCTTATCGACATTGAGCTTAATTGTATGATACCGTTTCATACCGGTACCGGCCGGGATCAGTTTTCCGAGAATAACATTTTCCTTCAGACCAATCAGAGGATCTACCTTTCCCTTGATCGCCGCATCTGTCAGAACCTTGGTCGTCTCCTGGAAGGATGCAGCGGAGAGGAAGGAATTGGTCGCAAGGGAAGCCTTTGTGATACCCAGCATAACGCGGGAACCAGTCGCCGGCTCTTTTCCCTTCTCGATCAGATTCTCATTGATCTCATCAAAATCAAGCACATCTACATAGGTGCCGGGCAGGAACTCTGTATCTCCGCTGTGCTCGATGCAGATCTTTTTCATCATCTGACGAACAATGACTTCGATATGTTTGTCGTTGATCTCAACACCCTGCAGACGGTAAACGCTCTGTACCTCACGGGTAATGTAATCCTGTGCCGCTCTCTCGCCCTTAATCTTAAGAAGCTCATGAGGATTGATACTACCCTTTGTGATCGGATCGCCTGCCTCAATCTCTTCGCCCTCTTTTACAATCAGCTCAGAACCGACGGGGATCTGATACGTCTTCGGTCTTGTCTTATCCTCTCCGGTCACGATTACTTCTTTCTTTTTGCGAGTCTCATTGATGGAAACAGTACCGCTGATTTCCGCAATGATTGCAAGACCCTTCGGCTTTCTGGCCTCAAAAAGCTCCTCTACACGGGGAAGACCACGTGTGATGTCACTTCCTGCCGCGACACCGCCTGTATGGAAGGTACGCATGGTAAGCTGTGTACCCGGCTCACCGATCGACTGAGCGGCAATAATACCTACAGCCTCACCGGCCTGTACCGGCATGCCGGTCGCCAGGTTCATGCCGTAACACTTCGCGCAGATACCTACATGGGAACGGCAGGAAAGAGCGGTTCTGATATTGACTGCCTCAATACCTGCTGCCGTGATCATCGCGGCGCGGGTAGGTGTGATCATGTTGTTTGCCTTTACGATCACTTCTCCGTCAGGGCCGACAATATCTTCAGCTGCGTATCTGCCGCTGATACGCTCCTCCAGACTCTCTGTCACAGAGCTTCCGTCCATGAGCGCGGTAACGACCATACCCGGAATCCTGTCTGTGCCTTCGCAGCAATCCTGTTCACGAATGATCAGATCCTGCGCAACATCGACCAGTCGTCTGGTCAGGTAACCGGAGTCCGCGGTACGGAGAGCTGTATCCGAAAGTCCCTTACGGGCACCGTGCGCAGAAATGAAGTACTCAAGTACGTCAAGACCTTCACGGAAGTTAGACTTGATAGGCAGCTCGATGGTGTGGCCCTGCGTATCCTTCATCAGTCCTCGCATACCTGCCAGCTGCACGATCTGCTTATCAGAGCCTCGGGCTCCGGAATCAGCCATCATATGAATATTGTTGTATTTGTCAAGACCGGCAAGAACCGCATTGGATACCTGTGCTTCGCAAGGCTCCCAGGCCTTCTCAATGACAGTCTTATAACGCTCCTGATCATTGATCTTGCCTCGGCGGTACATTGCATTAATCTTGTTAACCTTTTCCTCAGCTTCCCGGATGTACTGCTCCTTTTCGGGCGGAATCGTCATATCGGAAATGGATACGGAGATTGCGCTCAGAGTCGAGTACTTATAACCGGTCGCTTTGATATAGTCCAGCACCTCCGCTGTCTTGGTTGCGCCATGGACAGCGATGCACTTGTCGATAATCTTCTTAAGCTCTTTCTTTTTAACAAGGAAATCAACCTCCGGAAGGAGATGGTTCTCCTCCAGGCTTCTGTCGACAAATCCAAGATCCTGCGGCAGCTTTTCATTGAAAATCAGACGGCCCAGCGTAGACTGTACGATACCGGTCTCCACCTCATCACCAATCTGTCTGCTGACACGTACCTTAATAGGAGCCTGCAGAGTGATAACCTTATTTTCATAAGCGAGCATGGCTTCATTCACGCTCTTAAATACCTTGCCCGCACCGGGATCTTCCGGCTTTTCCAGGGTCAGGTAATAGATGCCAAGTACCATATCCTGGGTCGGAACCGTAACGGGACCGCCGTCGGAGGGCTTGAGCAGGTTGTTGGGAGAAAGCAGGATAAATCTGCACTCTGCCTGCGCCTCCACGAAGAGAGGTACGTGCACGGCCATCTGGTCACCGTCGAAGTCGGCGTTGAAGGCTGTGCAGGCCAGCGGATGAAGCTTGATTGCCTTACCCTCTACCAGAACAGGCTCGAAGGCCTGAATACCAAGTCTGTGCAGAGTAGGTGCACGGTTGAGCATAACAGGGTGTTCTCTGATTACATCCTCCAGTACATCCCATACCTCAACCTGCTGGCGCTCTACCATCTTTTTGGCAGATTTGATGTTGTGCGCTTTGCCTCTGGATACAAGTTCTTTCATAACGAAAGGTTTGAAGAGCTCGATGGCCATCTCCTTGGGCAGACCGCACTGATAAATCTTAAGTTCAGGACCTACAACGATAACGGAACGTCCGGAGTAGTCGACACGCTTACCCAGAAGGTTCTGACGGAAACGTCCCTGCTTACCTTTGAGCATATCGGACAGAGACTTGAGGGCTCTGTTGCCGGGGCCTGTTACGGCACGGCTTCTGCGGCCGTTGTCAATCAGGGAATCGACAGCCTCCTGCAGCATACGCTTTTCATTTCTTACAATGATCTCGGGCGCTTTGAGCTCCAGAAGTCTCTTTAAGCGGTTGTTTCTGTTAATGATGCGTCTATAGAGGTCATTCAGGTCGGAAGTTGCAAAACGTCCGCCATCCAGCTGTACCATAGGACGGATATCCGGAGGAATGACCGGGATTACGGTCAGAATCATCCACTCAGGCTTATTGCCGGAGTTGCGGAATGCGTCAACTGCCTCCAGCTTTTTGATCGCCTTGGCTCTCTTCTGTCCGCTGGACTCTTTGATCTCTTTTTCAAGACGCTCTGCTTCCTCATCCAGGTCGACCTTTTTAAGGAGCTCCAGGATCGCCTCCGCACCCATGCCGACACGGAAATCAGGATCGTTTGCATATGTCTGCTTTGCTTCCTGATACTGCTTCTCGGAGAGGATCTTTTTTACCTCATACTCTGTTGCACCAGCGTCAAGAACAATATAGGAGGCAAAGTAGAGCACCTTCTCCAGTTCCTTGGGAGTCATGCCCAGAATCAGGCCCATACGGCTGGGAATTCCCTTAAAATACCAGATATGGGATACCGGCGCATACAGTTTGATATGGCCCATGCGCTCTCTTCTGACAGAGGACTTGGTAACCTCAACACCGCAGCGGTCGCAGACAACGCCTTTATAGCGGATCTTTTTATACTTGCCGCAGTGGCACTCCCAGTCCTTGCTGGGTCC
>CAMMZE010000103.1 GCA_946529195.1 uncultured Lachnospiraceae bacterium | reverse complement strand
TATCAGCTGTGGAATAGGTAGCGCCGCCAAGAAGGGAATCTGCGATGCCCATCTTAACAAGCATGGTGCCGAAATAGTTTGCCTGAGACAGAGTCTTGAGAGCCTGCTCCTTTGTAACCCCCTTGCTCTTGCGAAGCTCGCAGAACAGGTCAGCCATCTCATCCATTCTGTCAAAATTTTCCGGATCGATGATCTCAGCACCTCTGATATTGTAGCCATACTCCTCGGATGCTTTCTGGATCTCGTCAGCGTTGCCGACCAGAACGGGAACCAGGAAATTGGAAGCGAGCAGACGGGAAGCTGCCTCCAGGATACGCTCGTCAGAACCCTCTGTGAAGACGATTCTCTTCGGATTCTGTTTCAGTTTGTTGATCATCATGCCAAACCCGGTAAGGTTCTTTGCCATTTTTAATATACCTCCTGTATTATGATACATTTACATGATGTGTCCGAAAACACAAAGTTCGCTGATTCTACTGTATCACTTTTTTGTCAGATTTCAATGCCTTTCGGGATAATTAAAAATTTAACGTTCTTTTTTGTCTTAAAAAGCCTGCAGGGCTTCTACAATCTGCGTAAAATGCATGCCATGCGAAGCCTTGACCAGCACAGCGTCTCCTTCCTGCACCAAAGTCTTCATCTGCGCCAGGAAGTCCTCATTCTTTTCAAAATACTGTGCATTTGCTCCGCCTGCTGCCGCCGCTTCATACATGAGCTTTGACAGGCCGCCGATACAAATCAGGCAGTCGATATCTGCTGCTGCCGCATAGGAGCCCACCTGTCTGTGCAGGTCCTCTTCCTCGCGACCCAGCTCAAACATATCTCCCAGAATTGCCACCTTGCGGCTTTCGGCAAAGCCCAGCAGATCGATTGCTGCCTTGACCGAAACCGGATTGGCATTGTAGCAGTCATCGATGACCAGAAGACGACCTGTGTCGATCAGATGGCTCCTGCCGCTGACCGGCTTTACTGCAGCCGCGCCTGCCGCGATCTGATCCGTTGTCAGGCCCAGTTCCAGTCCTGCTGCCGCAGCTGCCATAGCATTGGCAACATTATGTACGCCCGGCAGGGGAATCTCTACCTGTATGGTACCGGCCGGGGTATGGATCCGTGCGCGGCTTCCCTTAAGACCCAGATTTTCGATCTGGTCTGCCCAGATATCGCATGCCTCACTGTAACCGTATCTGACCGGGGCTCTGCCGCCGGCCTCCTGAATCGTAATCAGCTTGTCATCTTCTCCGTTTGCAATCAGCATGCCGCCCGGCTGCATATCGTCGCAGATGCGGCGCTTCGCTGCCAGAACACCGTCACGGTCTCCCAGAGCTTCCAGGTGGCAGCCGCCGATATTGGTGATCACGCAGATTTGCGGAGCCGCGATCCGGCTCAGCTGCTCCATCTGACCGAAGCCGTCGATGCCCATTTCCAGGACTGCTGCCTCGTGTTCCGGACGAAGGCGGAATACCGTAAGAGGCAGTCCTACCTGATTGTTAAAATTGCCGTCTGTTTTCAGCACATTGTACTTCTGTGCCAATACGGAAGCGACCAGTTCCTTAGTGCTGGTCTTGCCCACACTGCCGGTGATACCGACCACGGGGATCTGGAACTGTCTTCTGTAGAAGGCGGCCAGATCTCTGAGTGCAGCAAAACTGTCCTTTACCAGGATGCAGGGACCGGCAGGATCTGCCGGAAGCTCCTCGCAGACAACGGCCATGGCTCCCTTGTCAAAAGCCTGGGCGATAAAGCTGTGTCCGTCAACACGCTCGCCTCTGGTCGCAATGAAAACTGCCCCTGGAACCACCTTTCTGGAATCGATCACGATGTCAGCTGCTTCCTGTCCGCCGCATGCTGTTTTCCCGGCTAATGTGCCGCTACATGCAGCCGTCATATTCTCAAGTGTCATATTTCTCATAAATGATTCTTCTCCGTTTCTGTCAGTCCCGCAGGGAAAGGTCAATCAGCAGCTGGCAAAGATCTGCGTAGCCGATCCCGATTGCCTGTGCCTCCTGGGGCATCAGAGAGGTACTGGTCATACCCGGAAGGGTATTGGCCTCCAGCAGATAGATATTTTCTGCTTCATCCATCATCAGATCAAAGCGGGCATAGCCGTGCAGGCGCAGGGCCTTAAATGCCTTCTCTGCGGTGCGCATGATATGCCGGGTGATCTCTTCCCCGATCTGGGCCGGGCAGGTCTCGATGGTTGCTCCTGCCTGGTATTTATTCTTATAATCATAAAAACCGCTGATGGGAGCGATCTCGATGATCGGATAGGCCTTTCCGTCTACTACGCTGATGGAAAACTCTCTGCCCTTGATGTACTGTTCCACTACAACCTCATTATCATAGCGGAAGGCCTCAGCGAGTGCTTTCTCATACTCCTGCTCATTCTGGGCGATCATAACGCCTACGCTGGATCCGCCGCAGCAGGCCTTGACGATGCAGGGATAAGGGACCGGATTCTCTGCCGGAATCTCGTCCTTTCCGAAACGGATCCCTGCAGGGGTCGGAATGTCATAGGCACGGAAAAGGTCTTTTGTGATTCCCTTGTCCATGCAGATGGCTGAGCTGACATGGTCTGTGCCGGTATAGCGGATGCCGCTCAGATCAAAGCAGGCCTGGATCTTTCCATTTTCCCCGTTTTCACCGTGCAGCGCCATAAATACGATGTCTGCAGCCCTGCAGATATCCAGCACGTGGGGACCGAAGAAGTTCTTTTTCCAGTCCGGACGAAGGGCCTTGACTTCCTCGATATCCGGGTTGTCCTCCCGGATGGCCCCTACTGTCTCCGCCCAATCGCGGTCCATCTCAAATACAGACTCCCAGTCTTCTCCCTCATAACCAAGGAAAACGTCCAGAAGCATGACCTGATGTCCTTTTGTCTTAAGCGCCTTATAAATTCCCATACCGGAAACAAGTGACACATCTCTTTCTGTGCTGATGCCGCCGGCAAGTACAACGATTTTCATGAATATGCACCTCTATTTTTATCGTTTCTGAATTTTCTTCCGTGATATTATACACGACCCTGCTCAGCTTGTAAAGTTTTTCCAGTCCGGCAGGTATTCTCCCAGATAGTGACCGCTCTTCTCTTCTTTGTCCAGATGCTCCTCACGGATCTGGGCTCCGATCCGGCCAAGCTCCTGCTGCAGCTCCCTGGCCGACAAAAGCAGACAGCCCTGGCCGCGGATGATCACCTGCTCTGTACCGTCAGAAGTGGCCACCGTCACCTTATACTTTCTGCCGATAGCATGGGCTGTCTTTTCGATATACTGGTCTGCGGTCTCCGCCTCTTTGGTAAATACTACATCCAGATTTTTCCATCTGGTCACCTCGCCCTGGAAGCCTTTGACCTTGTAAGCATCAAAAACAACGATCACATGCATACCGGTAAAGCCGGCATAGCCGGACATAATATCCAGCAGGCTGTCCCGCGCGGCGTCCATGTTGTGGTCCGCCAGACTGCGCAGATCATCCCAGCCGAAAATGATATTATAGCCGTCCACAAGCAGATATTCTTCCATGGGTTTTTGTTTTTTCTGCTTGTATACATATTCTTTTGGCTGGCTGGCCCGGATGGTCACCGTCGAATCTGCCAGCCTGGTCTTCACCGGCCCGTAGGTTCGCTCAAAGATTGCACGAAGCTCATCGTCATCATAAAAGGCACCGGCTGTCTTTTTCTGTCTTCTGATCGTTCTGCCTTCCCCGGTCTCTGCCTGCGGCGCCTGATCTTCCGCCTCTTCTACGGCATCATACCAGTCAAGGTCCAGACCTGTTACGCCGGAATAATCCGGCAGTCCCGCCCCGGGCAGATGCATATAGCGCTCCACGGCGTACCAGGGCACCACGATGCTTGCGCCGTGACTGACAAAAACAGAATCCGCTGTGTTTTCCACATCCCTTTCCGGGTTGTAGTACATATCCTGCCACACCAGGTCCGGATTGTGGCAGGGCCCGTATCCCTGCAGGGACAGGGCAAGCCTTCCGCGTCCGCTCGTGTAGGCTGCGACTTCCTTCTGATAGCCGCGCATTTCCGATACCGGAGCCTTACCAGTGAGCACCGCCATATCCCCGTCATTTTCTTCTATTACATATGTTCCGGAAAAGCGCTCGATATCCGAAATAGCCCGTCCCAGATTTCCATTCGGCACTTCCAGCCGGTAGGAAAAATAGGGCTCCAGGATGGCGGACTGGGCTTTCATCAGGCCCTGGCGCACAGCCCTATAGGTGGCCTGGCGGAAATCTCCGCCCTCTGTATGCTTGGTATGGGCTCTGCCGGCGATCAGGGTGATCTTCATATCGGTGATCGGGGAACCTGTCAGGACTCCCTTGTGAGTACGTTCTCTGAGGTGTGTTAGAACAAGCCGCTGCCAATTGCGGTCCAGCATGTTCTCATCACATTCACTGGCAAAGACAAGGCCGCTGCCCGGCTCTTCCGGTTCCAGGCGCAGATGTACTTCCGCGTAATGGCGGAGGGGTTCAAAATGTCCCACTCCCTCTACGGCACTCAGGATGGTTTCTTTGTAAGCGATCTGGCCTTCTCCAAAGCGGACGCCCAGTCCGCAGCGGTCTGCAATCTGCGTCTTCAGCACATCCATCTGGATGTCGCCCATCATGCGGACATGGATCTGCCGGCTCTGTTCATCCCATTCCAGAGAAAGCTCCGGTTCCTCTTCCTCCAGCTGCTTGAGGTCCAGATAAGCCTTGTGCAGATCGGTCCCGTCCGGGAACTCCAGGGCATAGGTGAGCACCGGCTCCAGGACAGGCATCCTGACCCCTTCTTCCGCACCGACCCCTTCTCCGGCTCTGGGAACGGCAAGCCCCAGGGCTGCGCAGACCTCCCCGGCCTGCACCTGATCAGCCGCCTCATATCTGGCCCCGTTATAGATCCGGATCTGGGTTACCTTTTCCTCGCCGATCAGGTCGCGCACCTTAAGGCTGCCGCCTGTGATCTTCATATGGGTCAGGCGCTTTCCCTGCTCATCACGGGAGATTTTAAAGACTCTGGCTCCAAACGTTTCCGGATAGACAGGCGGACGCATCAGACGCTGCAGCTCTTCCAGGAAAAAGTCCACGCCGCTCATTTTCAAAGCAGACCCGAAATAGCAGGGGAATACCTTTCTCTCCTGAATCATGTGGAGCAGCTTCTCCTGCGGGATACTTCCGCTTTCCAGATATTCCTCCATAGCCGCCTCGTCACAGACTGCAAGCTCCTCTGCCAGAACCTCCTCATCCATGGAGAAATCCAGACATGCTGAAGAGAGCTGCGTCTGCAGCTCTCTCAGTAT
>CAMMZE010000102.1 GCA_946529195.1 uncultured Lachnospiraceae bacterium | reverse complement strand
AGATTTACCAGCGCGTGCTGGAACTGGCAGGAATCAGTCCGGAAGATGCGATCGCGGTAGAAGACACTTCATCTGGTGTGGTCGCTGCCCAGGGGGCAGGTCTTTACTGCTTCGGATTTCACAATCCGGGTTCCGGCAATCAGGATTTGTCCCATGCGGACAAGGTGATCGAGAGCCTGAGGGAGCTTACCGGATGTTTTGATGCCATGATCGGGGAAGCATAATGGGAAAAGTTCTGTTTTTTGATATAGACGGAACCCTGATCGGTTTTGACAAAAAGATGCCGGATTCTGCCAGAGAGGCAGTCCTGCGGGCCAAAGAGAAGGGACATATCCTGGTCTTGTGTACCGGACGGGGAGAGTGCCAGCTTTACCCGCTGCTTAAGGAAATCGGCTTTGACGGCGTGATATCCAGCGGCGGTACTGGTGTCGTTTTTCGTGATCAGGTAGTCGCAAGGCACACCTTCGGGACTGAGAAAATGCGTTTTCTGACGGATCTTTTCCGAAAATACCAGATTCCCTATCTGCTGCAGGCTCCGGATTGTTATACGATACCACAGGAAGGAGCGGATGGCATGCGGGAAGCGGTCAGGGGAAATGTGTCCTCAGCTGACATAGATCCCTTAAGCATGCTGGCCCCCAATATGCCTGACGCTGTTTATTTTGATCCATCGATTGCGGATCATTCAGAGGACTATGCCGGTACAGACAGGATTCTGATCGGCAGTTCACCGGTCTCTGTGGAGAGACTGCGGGAGATGATTTCTCCCATGGGTCTTAAGATCGAGTTTGCCAGCTTTAAAGGACCGGATCCCTATAGTGGAGAAATTTCGCCGGAAGGAATCACGAAGTCTACCGGCATGATGGAACTTCTGCAGTTTCTCGGGCGGAGTCAGGAAGATACGGTTGCCTTCGGCGACGGGCCCAATGACCTGGAGATGATGGAGTTTTCTGCCTGCAGTGTTGCCATGGGCAATGCCATAGATTCCGTGAAGGAGAAGGCAGATCTTGTCACAGATGACATTGGGCGTGACGGCCTTTTCAAAGCCATGCAGCAGCTGAATCTGATATAAGCTGCCGCGTAAAAAACAACAGTTTGCAAGGAAGGAGAGATGGTATGCTGGAAGCATTAAAAGAACAAGTTTATAAAGCAAATATGATGCTGCCTGAATATGGACTGGTTACTTTTACCTGGGGTAATGTCAGCGGAATTGACCGTGAGGCAGGTCTTTTTGTAATCAAGCCGAGCGGTGTAGACTATAATAAGCTGACGCCGGATGATATGGTGGTAATGGACCTCGCAGGCAATAAAGTAGAAGGTAAGTATAAGCCTTCGTCAGACACCCCTACACATCTGGTCCTTTACAATGCTTTCCCGGAAATCGGCGGAGTTGTCCATACACATTCCGTCTGGGCTGCATCATGGGCACAGGCGGGAAGAGACATTCCCTGCTACGGCACCACACATGCAGACTATATCTATGGCGATGTTCCCTGCTGCCGCAATCTGACCCAGGAGGAGCTGGATGAGGCCTATGAGAAGAATACAGGCGTTCTGATCGTAGAGGAGTTTAAAAACAGAGGAATCGATTATTTATCAGTGCCTGCTGTACTCTGCAAGAACCATGGTCCCTTCACCTGGGGCAAGGATGCAGCGGAAGCAGTCCACAATGCGGTTGTACTGGAAGAGGTTGCGAAAATGGCTGCCCATACCGAACAGATCAATCCTCACGCAGGCCGTGCGCCGCAGAGATATCAGGACAAGCATTACTACCGCAAACATGGCGCAAATGCTTATTACGGACAGAACTAAAAGAGGAAACAGCCATGAGTGAATACAAATTAGGTTTATATGAGAAGGCAATGCCTGCTGACGTCAGCTGGGAACAGAAGATGGTCACGGCCAGAGATGCCGGTTATGACTGGATCGAAATCAGCATTGATGAGACAGATGCAAAGCTTTCACGTCTGGACTGGACCGCACAGGAAAGAAACGATTTTATTTCTCTGATGCGAAGAACCGGACTTCCGGTCCGCACCATGTGCCTGTCCGGCCACCGCAAATATCCCTTTGGTGCTTCTGATCCGGAAGTGCGCAGAAAAAGCCTGGAAATCATGGAGAAGGCCATTGCATTTTCCGATGATCTGGGCATCCGGATGATCCAGCTGGCGGGTTATGACGTATATTATGAGGAGTCCACACAGGATTCCAAAAAGTATTTCATGGAGAATCTCTGCAAGGCAGTGGACATGGCGGCAAAAGCCGGTGTGCTCCTGGGATTCGAGACCATGGAAAACGATTTTATGAACACCTGCGAAAAGGCCATGAAATATGTGACCCTTGTGGGTTCTCCCTATCTGGGCGTTTATCCGGACCTGGGCAACCTGACCAACGCAGCCTTTACTTACAAAAATGACGTTTATGAGGATCTGGAACTGGGAAGAGGTCATACCTTTGCCCTTCACCTCAAGGAGACAGTACCAGGTAAGTTCAGAGAGATTCCATACGGTACCGGGCATGTAGATTTTGAAGAAGGAATCGCTAAGGCCTGGGATCTGGGGATCCGCAGATTTGTCACAGAATTCTGGTATACAGACAGCCCTGACTGGGCAAAAGATGTTCGGGATACCGCAGCATTATTCCGCGGGAAACTGGATGCATGTGAGGAGTTTTTCGGAGAAAAGAAATGAACTATTATCTGGCTGTAGATATCGGCGCTTCCAGCGGCCGGCACATGCTGGCCCATTATGAAGGCGACCGGATCGTTCTGGAGGAAATCTACCGGTTTGAGAATGGAATGGTCAGACAAAACGGTCATCTCTGCTGGGATACAGACCGGCTCTTTCAGGAAATTGTGAATGGCCTGTGCGTATGTAAGGATCTGGGAAAGATTCCGATGACCATGGCCATTGATACCTGGGGCGTAGATTATGTACTGCTCGACGGAGAAGGCAGAAATGTCGGTCCGGCCTATGGCTATCGTGACAGCAGGATGAACGGCATGGACCAGAAGGTCTATGATATCATCCCGCGCAGCCAGCTCTATGCCAGAACCGGGATCCAGCATCAGCTCTTTAACACGATTTTCCAGCTGATGGCACTCGAAGAAGAGGAACCAGAGCTCATGGAAAGAGCGCAGCATCTGCTGCTGATGCCGGATTATCTGAGCTTTAAGCTGACCGGCGTCATGAAGACCGAGTATACAAATGCGACGACGACAGGCCTTGTCAGTCCGGATACAAAGGACTGGGACCGCGACCTGATCCGTATGCTGGGATATAAAGAATCCCTGTTCGGGAAGATCACGACTGCAGGCACGGCAGTAGGCCGTCTGCTTCCGGAAATCGTCCGTAAAACGGGATTTGATCTGACGGTGATCCAGACGGCCAGCCATGATACCGCTTCGGCAGTTCTGGCAGTTCCCGCCGGGAAAGAAGACTTCCTTTATATCAGTTCCGGTACCTGGTCACTCATGGGTACAGAGCTGGAGCAGGCCATCTGCAGCAAGCAGGCGCAGCAGGCTAATCTGACAAATGAAGGCGGATATGAGTACCGTTTCCGCCTGATCAAGAACATCATGGGACTCTGGATGATCCAGTCAGTCAGACATGAACTTGATGATTCCTATAGCTTTGCGCAGATCTGCAGTATGGCAGAGGAGTGCAGGGATTTTCCTTCCAGGGTAGATGTCAATGATGACCGTTTCCTGGCACCGGACAGTATGATAGAGGCAGTAAAAGGTGCCTGCCGTGATAGCGGACTTAAGGTCCCGGAGACAGTGGGCCAGATCGCTGCCGTGATTTACAGGAGTCTTGCCGACTGCTACGGCAGAACGCTTGCCGAACTGGAAGAGATCACCGGAAGGAAGTTTCAGAAGATCCATATCGTAGGCGGCGGATCCCATGCGGATTATCTGAACAGACTCACGGCAGATGCCGCCGGAAGACCCTGCCTTTGCGGCCCCGCAGAAGGAACCGCAATCGGCAATATCCTTGTCCAGATGATGCGTGATCAGATATTTTCTGATATGTGGGAAGCAAGAACAGCAGTACGAAGATCATTTGAGATAAGAGAATTTTCACCGAATATATCAGAATAAGGAGGATGGTTGATGTGAATAAATTCATTTTAAAAGGACGGGTGTGTGCAGCTGCTCTCCTTCTTGTCATTTCCGCAGGACTTGCTGCCTGCGGGGGTTCCGCAAAGACAGAGACAAACGCAGGGAGTGCCCAGACAGAAGAAACAGTTACTGAGACACAGGCACAGACTGAGGATCCTGCCATTGCGGCGCTTCCGGAATCCATATCAAATGAGTATGTGAAAATCGGAAAGTATAAGAATATAGAGGTAGCGAAGGTTGAGGGACTTCCCGAGATCACCGACACAGCCGTCGATAATAATATCAGAGTGATCCTGGAAGGATTTTCGGAGTTTACAGATGTAGACCGGCCCGCTCAGGAAGGCGATGCCATCACCCTGGACTACACGGTCAGTGTTGATGGTGAGGAAGTAGAAGGAGCCGGAGCCAGCAATTATCAGCTGATCATCGGTGACAATGCCATGTTTACCGGTTTTGACACCAGCATCATCGGCAAAAAAGCAGGAGATTCCTATACACTGGATCACACCTATTCCAGTGATTACGCTGTTGCCGCCCTGGCCGGAAAAACAGCTGTTTTTGACATGAAGATTCTGAAGGTTCAGGAAGTAGAAATGCCGGACCTGACAGATGATTTCGTGCAGAAAGTATCCCAGAAGTCGGAGACAGTTGAGGAATACCGCCAGGAAGTCAGGGAAGTCCTGGAGCAGAATAATAAGGATTCCATGATTAATGAGATCCGCAGCAAAGTATGGGATGCCATCATGGAAACCACTGAGGTGCTGGAATACCCGGAAGATCAGATACAGGAAGAGAAGGATTCTTATTATAACTACTTCCGTGAGGGGGCAGAGTTTTACGAAATGGAGTTTGAGGAATTCCTGAAAGACAGGCTGGAGGTCAGCAAGGAATCCTTTGAACAGCAGGCCCAGGAAGCAGCAGAGTCCAATGTAAAAGAGAATCTGGCTGCAAACCTGATTGCAGAGACTGTCGGAATCGACATATCAGATGAGGCAGTACAGGCCGGAATGGAAGAGATGGCAAAGACGCTTGGCTTTGACAGCGTGGATGAACTTGTGGAGGACGCTCCGAACCGGGCTTACGTAGAACGTATGGTAATCCGCGAGAAAGTTATGGACTGGGCAGCTGAGCACAGCAAACAGGTAGAACAATAGAAAACTGCAAAAGAGATATTGTGAAAATCATGAAAATGATTGACCGCAAAAAGCATATGCTGTAAAATTGTACTA
>CAMMZE010000101.1 GCA_946529195.1 uncultured Lachnospiraceae bacterium | reverse complement strand
TGGGTATGAAAGCAAGAATAGCTAACATAACAATACCTCCTTAAAATCTTATCTGCATAAATCTGTCTCAGAATGCGGACCGCCAGGTTTCAATTCGTATAAAGAAACAGGTATGCAAATATAAAAACTCCAGTCTCATTCTAGCATAACGTGTATTTTTTCGCAAGCAATAAAGCGGTATTTATAAAAAACATCTGAAAAAAATAAAATATTTGTAAATAATGACAAAAGTATTACAAAAAACCATACATGAGCGAATGCCCCTTTTCTATCTATTCAATAAGAAGAAAGTATGGTATAATATTTGCTCAGTATGTTCAGGAATTATTTGGCTGGAAGAGGGGAGGCAACGCGATAATGAGTACATATGCGGATGTGATTGTGGATCTGTCTGTGCGCAGCGTGGACCGTGTGTTTGCCTATCGCGTTCCGGACCATCTTCTGGACAAAGTGTTTATTGGCTGCAGTGTGAAAGTCCCTTTTGGAAAGGGCGGCCGCCTGCTGGACGCAATTGTGGTCGGGCTTTCGGCCCAGCCGGGATTTGAAGAGGACCGGATCCGTGATATTGCAAAGGTCAGGGAAGAGATCCCGGGGGTAAAGAGCCAGCTGATCATGCTGGCAGACTGGATGCATCGGCGCTACGGCGGTACTATGGCCCAGTCCCTCCGGACGGTCATGCCGGTCAAAAAGCCTGTAAAAGGCCTGCAGAAAGTAACTTATATTCTGAGCAGCCGCCAGCAGGCTGAGAAGTTTTATCAAGAGAAAAAAGACAACAAACGGGAACGAGCCCGCGTGAAGATGATTGGCGCCATGCTGGAGGGACAGGACCAGGCGATTACCCGTGACAAGGCCATTTCCGGCCTTGGCATTTCTGCTTCTACCATCAGCAGCCTGCTCAGGGACGGCCTGATCCGCCAGGAGACGGAGCAGATTTACCGGCAGGCGGTCAGGGAGAGACTAGACGGCTGGGAAAGAGTCGTACTCAATGCTGACCAGCGAAGAATCGCGGATGCAGTGATCGCTTCCCACCGGTCCAGAAGTGAAGGATCCCGGGTGCCGGTGCATCTGATCCACGGAGTGACCGGCAGCGGCAAGACGGAAATATATATGGAACTCATGGAGGAGGTACTCCGGAGCGGACAGCAGGTGATTCTGCTGATTCCGGAGATTTCACTGACTCTGCAGACGGTCTCCAGATTTTACGCCAGATTCGGCGATCAGATCGCCGTCATGCATTCGAGGCTTTCCGGGGGAGAGCGCTGGGATCAGTTTGAGCGTGCTTCCAAGGGAGAAGCATCGATCATGATCGGTGCCAGATCTGCTTTGTTTACACCATTTGACCATCTTGGCATGATCATCATCGATGAGGAACAGGACGGCGCTTATCGGAGCGAGGTCACGCCCCGCTACCAGGCGGTGGAAACAGCTCTGGAGAGGGCGCGGCTTTCCGGGGCCAGCCTGGTGCTCGGATCCGCGACACCATCGCTTACTACCTATTATAATGCCCTGCAGGGCAGATATTTTCTGCACACGCTGAATCACCGGGCCAAAGAAGGGAGTGTGCTCCCGCCGGTTGATATCATCGATATGCGCAGCGAGTTCCGGACCGGAAATCTCAGTATTCTGAGCAAATCTCTCCGCCAGGCCATGCAGGAGTGCCTGGCAGATGGAAAGCAGATGATGCTCTTTCTGAACAGGCGCGGATTTGCGGGTTTTGTTTCCTGCAGAGACTGCGGATATGTATTTAAATGCCCTCACTGCGATGTTTCTATGACTTCGCATGGCGGCAAAAAGCTTCGCTGTCATTATTGCGGCACAGAGCGGATCCTGCCTGATCTTTGTCCATCCTGCGGTTCCCGGCATATCGCGGCTTTCGGGATCGGGACACAGAAGGTGGAGCAGATGCTGCGGAAAGAGTTCCCGCAGGCCAGGCTCCTGCGGATGGACCGCGACACGACTTCCGGTAAAAATGACATGGAGCAGATCATCCGTTCTTTTGCAGCCGGAGAGGCAGATATCCTTATCGGAACCCAGATGATCATCAAAGGACATGATTTCCCCAAAGTAACACTTGTGGGAGTTCTGGCAGCAGACCTGTCTATGTTTTCCGGCGATTATCTTTCCGGGGAGCGGACCTTTCAGATGCTGACCCAGGCTGCCGGCCGGGCTGGCAGGGGAAGCGATCCAGGCAGGGTGATCATTCAGACCTATCAGCCGGATAATTACTGTATACAGGCGGCAGCCAGACAGGATTATCAGGCATTTTATGAAGAAGAGATCAAGTTCCGGCGGGCGATGCGCTATCCGCCCTGCGCCCATATGCTGATGATAACGGCCGAGGGAGCAGATGATGAGCAGACGGCACAGGCCATGCAGTTTGCCAGGAAGCTGGCGGCAGAATCGGACCGGGCTGCGGTACAGGTGCTTGGGCCTTCCAGGGCTTCCATCACAAAAATAAGAGATCTCTACCGCTATGTGATGTATTTAAAATGTCCCGATGACAGGGAATTGATCCGCCTGCGCATGCTGATCGAGGAATCGCTGAAGAAGGCAGGCCTGGATAAAAAAATATATTTTTCTTATGATATGGATCCAATTTCACTATTTTGACACATTGAGGAGGTAAAGTAATTATGGCAATCAGAAAGCTCCGTTTTGAGGGAGATCCGATTTTGAATAAAAACTGCCGTGAGGTGAAGGAGATGACCCCGCGCCTGCAGGAACTGGCCCAGGATCTTCTGGACACCATGTATGAGCAGAATGGGGTAGGCCTGGCAGCTCCCCAGGTCGGCATCCTGCGCAGGATCGCAGTCATCGATGTTGGCGAAGGCCCTTATGTCTTTGTCAATCCCCGCATCGTGGAGACCGAGGGCGAGCAGGTGGGCGATGAGGGCTGCCTGAGTGTTCCCGGCATGGCCGGATGCGTGCGCAGACCCATGCGTGTGGTAACAGAGGCTTTTGATATCAATATGGAACCCTTCCGCGTGGAGGGAGAAGGCCTGTTTGCAAGGGCTATGTGCCACGAGTTTGATCATCTGGACGGTCACCTGTATACAGAAAAGGTAGAGGGTGAGCTTCACGAGGCAGGATATGCAGATCCGGATGATGAAGACTACGAAGAAGATTACGAGACAGAGGAGTGATCGCAGATGAAAGCGATTTTTATGGGTACGCCGGACTTTTCCGTGCCGGTGCTGCAGAAACTGATTGATATGGGAATTGAGGTTGAGGCTGTTGTGACACAGCCTGACCGGGCAAAGGGCCGCGGAAAGCAGGTACAGTTTTCTCCGGTCAAGGAGCTGGCAGTAAAGCATGACCTTGCTGTCTATCAGCCGCAGCGCCTGCGCAAGGAGCCGGACCTGATCGAAAAGATGCGCCAGATGGAGCCGGATGTGATTGTTGTAGTGGCATTCGGACAGATCCTGCCCCAGGAAGTTCTGGATATTCCCAGACTTGGCTGCATCAATGTCCACGCGTCGCTTTTGCCCAAATACCGCGGCGCAGCCCCTATCCAGCATGTGATTCTGGACGGGGAGACGGTAACAGGTGTCACCACCATGCTGATGGATGCTGGTCTGGATACCGGAGACATGCTGCTCAAGGCGGAAGTTGCGATTGAACCGAAGGAGACGGCGGACAGCCTGCATGATAAGCTGGCAGCCCTGGGAGCTGACCTGCTGGAGAAGACACTGATTGGCCTGGAAAAGGGGGAAATCGTTCCCCAGAAGCAGGATGAGAGTCAGACCGGCGCTTATGCTTCCATGATCAGCAAAGAAGACGGTGAAATCGATTTTACAGAGTCTGCTGTTAAGATTGAGAGAAGGATCCGCGCCATGACTTCCTGGCCGGGAGCATTTACCTGGATGGACGGGAAAATGCTCAAGATCTGGGAAGCCCAGGTTTGTGAGAAAAATGAAAACGGACCTGTCTGCGGACAGGTGATCAGCAGCAAAGATACCCTGCTTGTGCAGACCGGAGACGGCATTTTGTCGATTACAAGTCTGCAGCTGCCCGGGAAAAAGCGCATGAGCAGTCAGGATTTTCTGCGGGGACGTTCCATTCCTGCCGGCACCGTATTTGGCAGGAAGCCGGAATAGAGCAGACACTAACAGGAGGTTATTATGGGTTATTATCCGATGTATTTTGATCCGACATATCTTCTTGTCATCGTTGGTATTATTCTTTCTATGCTTGCCTCGGCCAAGGTGAAAAATACCTTTGCCCAGTACAGCAGGGTGCAGGCGGTGCGGGGCATGACCGGCGCACAGGTTGCTCAGTATATCCTGCGTCAGGAGGGAATCACAGATGTTACGGTTGGCAGGATCGCAGGAGACCTGACAGACCATTATGATCCCAGAAGCAAGACCCTCCGCCTTTCGGATACCGTTTACGGGTCGACCAGTGTGGCAGCTGTCAGCGTTGCGGCCCATGAATGCGGCCACGCCGTGCAGCACCAGCAGGGCTATGTGCCCCTTTCTCTGCGGTCGGCAATCGTGCCCGTGGCTAATTTCGGCGCCCACCTTTCCTGGCCCCTGGTCATTCTGGGCATCATCCTGGGAGGTATTCCCATCCTGATCAAGGTCGGCGTTCTGCTCTTTGCTGCAGTTGTAGCCTTCCACCTGATCACTCTGCCGGTAGAGTTCAATGCCTCTTCCAGAGGACTTAAGGTGCTGGAGAATTCGGGAATCCTGCAGGGCGAGGAAAATACCTATGCCAAAAAAGTGCTCGGGGCAGCAGCCCTGACCTACGTTGCAAGCGCAGCAGCCATGTCTCTTCAGCTTCTGCGTCTGCTGATTCTGACCAGAGGATACCGGAATAATGACTAAACATAAGCAGAAACCGCAGGTCAATACCCGCGAACTTGTATATGATATGCTCCTGCACATATTAAAGGAAGAAATGCCATCCCATCTGGTCCTGGCGGATACCCTGGACAGATATTCCTGGCTGGACAAACAGGAGCGCGCTTTTATGACCAGACTGATGCGGGGGACTCTGCAGAATATCCTCTATCTGGACCAGGTTCTGCTCCAGTGTGCGGATGTAAAGACAAAGAAACTGAAGATGCCGGTCCGTGTCATTGTCTACATGGGTGCTTTTCAGATTATGTGCATGGACTCGGTACCGGACAGCGCAGCAGTCAATGAATCTGTCAAGCTGGCCCGGAGGCACGGTTTTTCCGGCATGAGCGGCTTTGTAAATGCCGTTCTGCGCAGCGTGGCCGCAAAAAAAGAAAGCATAAAGACGCCGGATCCCGGGAAAGATCCCGCGGCATATCTTGCCTTCTGCTATTCGCTGCCGGAGTGGATCGGGAAGAGGTGGCTTTCACGGTATTCCTTCCAGACTTGTAAAGAAATGGCTGAGTATATGCAGAGGCCGCAGCAGG
>CAMMZE010000100.1 GCA_946529195.1 uncultured Lachnospiraceae bacterium | reverse complement strand
ACCGGATCCTCGTATCCGCAATGCGGACAGATATATACATTATCCAGCAGCCAGTCACATCTGCGACAGTTCATCTACTGCCCCCTTTATTTAACTTCTGCTGCCGCCGGCGGCTTTGAGTTCCTTTGTGATTTCCTCAATCAGGTCCATAACATCGCGAAGGTCATTCTGATAAATGGCATCCTCCGCTTTGTCAATCTCCAGACTGGGTTTAAATTTCTTTAATTCTTCTTCAAAGTTGATCATCTGTATTCCCTCCCAGAGAGTCCTTGATCATTCCTACCAGATACAGAGACCCTGTACAGATCATGATGCCTCTGTCATCCATCTTCTCACGGCAGGTCCGGATCGCGCCGGCTACATCTGCCGCCACGCGGACACTTCCGTCGAAGTATTTATGAAACTGTCCTGCTACCCGGAGCGGGCTCAGGCTTCTTTCTCCGTCAATCATGGTCACAAATACGCCCTGCAGATTCGGAAGCTGTCCCAGAACATGCGCCATTTCCGCATAATCCTTGTCATTTGCAACAGCAAAGACGATCCAGACCGGACGGCTGGAAAAACTGGTCATGATCGATTCTGCCAGCATCTGCGCGCCGCCGACATTATGCGCGCCGTCTACATAAATCTGCGGAAGGACTTCTTCCAGCCTTCCGGGCCAGTGCATCAGGGCCAGGCCCTTGTCAATCGCCTCTTCGCTGATTCCGGCAAGTTCCGGATCTGTCTCCATCAGTTTTCTGACAGCCATCAGGGCCAGACTGCTGTTGGCAATCTGGTAAACGCCTCTTGTGTTCAGATGCATGGGCCGGTCGCTGTCTTCGCCCGGCAGGCGCAGCGAAAAATCGATCTTGCTCCCGTTAATCACCAGATTCTTCACCATGGAAAAATCAAAGACATCGGGGAAGACGCCCTTCTCTTTCGCTTTCTTTCTGATCACCTGCAGAGCCTGGGCATCTGTTCCGTCACAGACCAGGGGAACCCCTTCCTTGATGATGCCGGCCTTTTCTCCGGCAATCTGCTCAATCGTATCCCCCAGAATGGCCATATGGTCAAAGCTGATCGAAGTGATGACCTCGACTGCAGGTTTTTTTATAATATTGGTCGCGTCGAGCCTGCCTCCCAGGCCGGTCTCGATCACGCCGCAGGACACGCCATTTCTGGAAAACCAGATCATAGCCATCAGATAAAGCCATTCAAAAAATGTCGGATGCGGGTATCCCTGCGCAGTTCCCTCATCCACTGCTGCCTTTACTTCCTCAAAAAGAGCGGCAAACGCTTCTCTGGAAATCTGCTTTCCGTCGACCCGCATGCGTTCTGTCATTTCCACCAGGTGGGGCGATGTAAACATGCCCGTTCTGATCCCGCCGCTGCGCAGGATACTGTCAATATAAGCGCATACAGACCCCTTTCCGTTGGTGCCCGCTACATGTATATACCGGAAGCTCTCTTCCGGATGCCCGAAACGATCCAGAAGACGCTCCATATTTTCGGCCGACTTCTCTTTGGTAAAACGCGGAATGTCATTGATGTAGGCCACAGCCTCCTGATAATTCATCCGGTACCCCTTCTTTCTGAATGCTTTTTAGTTCTCCAGCAGATAAGGCAGGAAATACCGGATCTGCTTTTTCCACCAGGGCCAGTCATGGCAGACATCATATCCCCAAAGGTCTACCCAGGCTCCGATTCCCTTGCGGGAGAAAATGCTCTTTAAATGATGCACAGAGGGAAGCCCCTGCTCCTCCCAGGGACCCTGCCCCGCGCAGATAATGATCTTTTTCTGATTGTAAATATCGATGTAGGGATGGTTTTCCGGCATGTTCTCCAGAAATGATGTCGGAGAATTGTCATAGAGGACATCATTGCACCAGCCGTCCCAGAAATCCGGCGCATTGTAGCAGCCGGAAAGGCCCAGCATACCGCCAAACAGGTCCGGACGGCGCAGAAATACAATTGCCGCGTGTGTCGCTCCCAGACTGCATCCCATGGTGACCGGCTGCCTGCCTGTCCCATTCACTTCCATGATATAGGGAAGCGCCTCCTCCACGATATAGCGGAAATAGCACTCCTGCATCCAGGCACGATGTCCCTTGTCCCCAAAGGTATCTGACCAGCTCTCCCTGTCGATCGTATCAACCGTGAAAAACTGGATCTGTCCGCTCTCTATATAATCTGCGACCGTATCGATCATTCCAAACCCTTCGTAGTTGTCACACAGACTGTCCTGGGTCGGAAATGCCAGGATCGGAAGGCCGTCATGGCCATGCACCAGGATGTGCATGTCACGGTTCAAGTGCTGACTGTACTGTGTCAGTTCAAATCTCTGCATTTTGTTATCCCCTTTTGTTTATTGATTTATATGATGTACCGCTTTTTGGTTTCTTCTATGTATCTGGCAGTCCCTTTTCTGCCCGGCTGCGCGAGAAGCTCTTCCAGTTCCCGGGCTCTCTCGGAGCTTTCATAGTCCATTCCCGCCTGGTCACATTTCTCTGTGATCGCTGCCAGCACACTTTCCGGGATCCGGTATTTCTCTGCCAGATTATGGAAAGCTTCCTCGTCTCCGCTCATATAGTAAATGGAAAGACATTCACTGACAAGGGTGACGTCCTCTTTTTCCTGAAATGCCTTCTGCTGGCACTGCACGGCACTCTGCCGGTCGCCCAGACGCAGGAGGGAAAGTCCCATATTGTGCCAGAGGTCAGACCTGAAGCTCCGTGTCACAGAGGCCTGCTCATCGTGCTCTGAAAGCCAGATGGCATGCTGGTACTGCAGGGCTGCTGCCATATATTTCCCATAGCGGTAATAATAATCCGCTACCATCTTGACACGTGTCGCAGCATCCTGCTTCTCCAGTACTGCAATGGCCGCGGCTGTTTCTTTCTGTTCCGCAGGAGTAATATAATCTGTCGCGCCAAAGAGGAAACGCACCAGATCCGACATGGACCGGCCATCTTCCTTCATGCGCCGCAGAGACTCCGAAAAGCGGTCGTTTCCCGTCAGATCCCTGAGCCAGGAAAAGAGTCTTTCGTCAAAAAATCCCAGATCCAGGGCTGTAATATTCTCCTTTACATACCAGCAGAGCTCGTCATAAGCATAGACTTTGCTTCCGGTTCTTGGAATCTGCAAAGGACTTACACTGCCGGGCAGGGATGACTCCAGAACCCGACCCTCGCTCTGCCATGTAAGATTTTTTTGTGCGCCGCTTTCTTCTTCGGCATCCAATGCGATCTCCTGCTCCCATTTCTTTCCGGAAGCGGGAAAGAGATCGCCAAAGCCCAGATCCGTCAGGGTCAGCTGCAGCCGCTTCTCCTCCAGATAGCGGGCGTGTACCAGGATCTTGCTTGTCTTGGCAGGCCGTTCCGGCAGTTCCTTCAGGGAGACTGGATATCTGTGCATGTCTCCGGTTACGGCATTTTGTACCCCCAGCATGAGCTCCTGCGCGCCGTCAGGCAGCACGCAGACTGTGCCGGCTGCCGTAAACCAGGCAGTCTGCATGGGAATCAGAGGCAGTCTTGCCATTTTCCCCCGCTGGGAAATATAGAGAAAGATTTCTTCGGTTGTCAGCTCGGTATCTGCCGCCACAAATTCCGGTCTGGCCTGCGGCATGGCCATATAATAACTGTTATAGCAGGCGCCTTTTACATAAAAGTTCTGTCCCACAAAGACATGACGCCTTTTTGCGCACAGGGCCTGCAGGGACCGGTTCATCCAGCTGCTGCCCTCACCGATTTCCTTAAACCCTTCGCCAACCAGATAAAAGGTTGAGATCTGGGTCTCGCCGGCGGCTGCCCTCAGAGCCTCCAGGAATGCCGCATCGCGGTCTTTTTCCTCCTCCTGCACCAGCTCGCTGCCGCTCATGTAGGCACTCAGATCCTGCATACCGGCCCGGACAATGGCCGGATGTTTCTGGCCGGAGATCGACAGGTGCTCATAGCGCAGGCCTGCCTGATCATATTCAAAAATGCCCACATCATGCATCCAGAGTTCATGCTTCTGGGAAAGTGCGTAAAACTCGGCGCTCAGCATGTGGCTCATAACAGAAAAGGTGTTTTCCGCCGCGCCGGTTCTCTCCCTGGCTGCAAGCAGGGCCTGGCAGATTGCCGGGGTCGCCTCCGGAACGGTAACTGTCAGATATACCCTGGCCTCCTTATCATCCTCCTCCAGGATCCTGCAGAGAAATTCTCCGATCAGATCCGCTTTTGAAAAGGATTCTGTCCCGATCGTCAGGTCCGGACTGCCGTCAAGATCCGTCAGAAAGCCCCGGACCGGGATTCCCTCTCCCGCCTTTTCTGCTTCTGCGGCCGCCTCTCCGGCAAGCCAGCTGCCGTCATTGCGGTGCAGCAAAAGAGCAGGAATCTCCCGTTCTGTTCCGGGCTCCATCTTTTCCATATCAAAACAGCTCAGCTGCGACATTCCCTCGCAGAGGTCTATCCCGACGATCTTCTCAAAACTATTCATAGCTGCTCCTTAGCTTTTATGATTTCCGATCTATCTGAGTGAAAAGAGCTTTTCCACTGCTCCGTCAAACCTGTCATATTCCCGGATGGTCTCTAAAAGCGTCTCCCTGTCTCCCAGGCGTTCGCTCTCTATCATCCTGCTTACCCAGTCTGCATTGCCAGCTGTCTCATCCGCTTTCAGAAGGCCTGAGCCGGCACTGTGCAAAACGCCGTCTCCCTTCTCCGTCAGTTCGTAGCGGATGGACTCTCCGGCAAACAGGCGGAAGGAAGAAACAAATATTCCGCCGACCGCGCGCTGCATGGGCTCTTCCACTGCCTCATTCCAGTCAGCATCATTCTTCACATAACGGATGCTGACATTGCAGGCCGGATCCGTAACATATACCAGATAGGTAAAATCTGTCAATGCGCGCGGCACCTGGGCCGTTCCGGAGAACTTCCGGAAGAATGGCATCAGGATCCCTCTGTTGATAAAGGATGCCGTCTCATTGTAGATACCGTTATGGGCCTCTCCGCTCTTTGCCGAATCTTCCGCATAATACTTGATCAGAGCTAAGCTGCACACATCATGTGCCGGTCCGCTCTGTTCCAGTTCGATCTCAAGGATCCGGAACAGATCCGGCTGCGCCTCTTCTTCTCCCCGCAGATAGCGGTAGGAATAGAGAGACAGGAAAGCTCTGACAATGCGCATATCCGGTCTTTCCCCGTAATAGACGGTGAAGACACTGCCTGCCTCCGCGATCATGGACTCTGTAAACAGAGCCGCGCAGAGGAAACGCTCCTCCAGGGCAAAAGCGGGAACTTCAAAGGTCTGCGCAGCCTTCCAGACTGCGTAAAGATTTTCCACCGGCCCGTTGTAATAGCGGATCAGATACTCCAGCATCACCTCATCATAGCGGCCGCTGGCAAATGCGCTGTAGGTCATTTCCGTAAGGAAATCCTGCTCTTCATAATTTCTGGC
>CAMMZE010000099.1 GCA_946529195.1 uncultured Lachnospiraceae bacterium | reverse complement strand
GGAAGACCAGTCGGTCAATGAAAAAGTTATGATTAGCAGAATTGGCCAGCAGATCCGTGTCAATAAGCTGATGATCGATGCCTATGATCTGGACTGTGAAGTGGGCAACAAACATCTGCGCAATTATATGTATGGATATCTGACGATGATCTGCACGGTGACATCGGTCATGCTGATCATTTCAAATACAGAGGAAAATCTGAAAAAGAAGGACCAGCTCTGGATGTATTTCCATGAAAAGAGACCCGGTATGTGGCAGCGGGTACGCTTTGGATTCAGAGGACTGGGATGCAATGCCCACTCCGGCCTTGGCAGGATGTGCGTTGTGATTGTTTACAAGATCTGCCAGAAAATATTTAAGTTTAATTAAAAACGGAGGTAGTACGAATGAGATGCCCTAATTGCGGTCAGCGCTTAAGTGAAAGTGTATCCAGGTGTCCGTCCTGCGGTCTTATCTTTACAGAGGAAGAGCGGATGCTGATGCGTGAGGAACAGACTGCGCAGGAAACTCATCCTGAGGAAGAAGTGTATACGGCAGAGGAGACTGACCAGTATCAGGAGCCCGTGGCTGCGACATGGCCGGTAAGAAGAGGACTTTTTGATGACGGTCTGCCGGATGCGGAACCTTACCACGGAAGGATGAAATGGTATTTATTCGTTACTAATATACAGCTTATTCTTTCTGCGATCAGTTTCGGCTTTAATGGTTTTTTGTATATTGGCGGTTCTCTGTACGGAGACCAGACAGGAGCACTTTACGGCGCTTATCCGGGACTGAGCCTGCTGGATAAAGGATATGGCATTTTTGCCGTAATCATGGCTGTGCTGACAATATTCGTCAGAAACAAGATGAAGGGCTATCAGAAAGGAGCGCCGGGACTGCTGATCATGCTCTACGGCCTGTCCCTGATTGGAACGATTGTATATCTGGGAATAGAGATGGTGATTGTCAAGCAGAATCTGGTTACATCGGATCTGATTATCAGCATCTCCGTCTCCCTGTTTATGATTTTCGTAAATATTTACTACTTCAGAAAGAGAAATTATTTGTTCTGTAATTAACTGAAAAGAGGATATATATGGCTGTTTCAGATATTGGAATTGATCTGGGTACTTCCAGCGTTCTTGTGTATGTAAGAGGCAAGGGCGTTGTGCTGGGGGAGCCCTCGGTCGTGGCATATGACCAGGATACCAATGAGATTCTTGCGATCGGCGATGAAGCAAATGCTATGATCGGCAGGCTTCCTGGCAATGTCAGCGCGGTGCACCCGCTCCGGCGCGGTGTGATCGCAGAATATACGATCACGGAAAAGATGCTGCGCTATTTTATACAGAAGGCGATCGGACGCAGGACCCTGCGCCGTCCCCGCGTCTGCATCGGCGTGCCCAGCGGGGCAACAGAGGTGGAGAGAAATGCGGTCATGCAGGCAGCGATGGAGGCCGGTGCCAGAGATGTTGTCATGATCGATGAACCGGTCGCGGCAGCCCTGGGTTCCGGAATTGATATTTCCAGAGCCTGCGGCAATATGGTCATTGATATCGGTGCCGGAACAACGGATATCGCAGTGATCTCTCTGGGAGACATCGTAGTGAGCAAATCTCTGGGAATTGCCGGAGACAGCTTTGATGCCTCCGTGATCAAATATATGAGGACCAAATACAATCTGCTGATCGGAGACCGTACAGCAGAGGAGGTCAAGATCAGGATCGGAAGCGTTTACAGAAGACTGGAGCCGGTTTCTATGGAGATCAAAGGGCGAGACCTGCTGACAGGATTCCCCAAATCTGTTACCGTTACCAGCGAAGAAATGGAAGAAGCATTCCGTCCGGAAGTGAAAAAGATTCTGGAGGCAGTACATGAAGTGCTGGAACAGACACCTCCGGAACTTGCTTCAGATATCGTGACCAGGGGAATTTTGCTGACAGGCGGCAGCAGCAAGCTTTTTGGCATGGATATTCTGGTGGAAGAGACCACAGGCATCGAGACAATTGCAATCGATGACCCGATCTCTGTAGTAGCAATCGGAACAGGCCGCTATGTTGAGTTTATGGAAGGCAGACAGGCCAGGGGACGGATCTGAGCAGGCAGTCCTCTGGCGGATTGAGGCAGGGGTGACAGGCAGATGGAGATCATTCAGGGTATTGTAGATCATATCATTTTCCGAAGCGACACGACAGGCTATACGGTATTTAATATGATCGTCAAAAAAAAGGAGATCACCTGCGTTGCCACTGCTCCGACGATCGACGAAGGGGAATCCCTTCGCGCGGAGGGCGAGTTTGTCAATGACCCCAGATACGGCAGACAGTTCCGGGTGCGCGCTCTTGCGGTAGAAACCCCGGAAGATGAGACGGCGATCGAGCGATACCTTGGATCGGGGGCAATCAAAGGGGTAGGGCCTGTGCTGGCAGCGAAGATTGTCAGTGCCTTTAAGAAGGATACTTTCCGCGTGATCGAGGAGGAGCCGGAGAGGCTCGTGCAGATCAAGGGGATCAGCGAGAGGAAGGCCCAGGAGATCTATGCGCAGTTCCACGAGAAACAGGGACTGCGGCAGGCCATGGTATTTCTGGCCAATTACGGGATTTCTGTGCAGCTGTCCATGCGGATTTACAAGCAGTACGGCGAGCAGGTTTATCAGATCATCAGTGAGAATCCTTACAAACTGGCAGAGGACATGAGCGGGATCGGCTTCAAGCTGGCCGATGAGATCGCTCTGCATGCTGGTTTCGGCAGAGATTCCGCCTTCCGGATCCGGAGCGGCATCATATATGTGATGCAGCAGGCTGCTCTGTCTGGACATACCTGTTTCCCGGAGGATTCTCTGATCAGATATGCAGCGCGTATTCTGGCAGTTCCGGAGGAAATCGTCAGGGAACAGCTGGATGCACTTACTGTTGACCGCAAGGTTGTCAGGAAAGAAGTAGAAGGGCAGAGCATGGTATATGCATCTGCTTATTATTTTCTGGAACTGGAAACGGCAAGAAGACTGATCGATCTGGCTTCCTTTGATTATGACATTGATCCGGAAGAGACAGACAGGGTCATAGCCCGTATTGAAAAAAGAGAAGCGCTCACATTGGATGAGCAGCAGAAACAGGCGGTGAGGGCAGCAGCCTCAAACGGCCTTCTGGTGATCACGGGCGGGCCCGGTACCGGAAAGACCACGACCATCCGGGCGATTATCAGATATTTTGAGCAGGAAGGCATGGAAATCCGGCTGGCGGCGCCGACAGGAAGGGCGGCCAAAAGGATGACAGAGACCTCCGGCGGCTATGAAGCGCAGACCATACACCGGCTCCTGGAAGTGGCTGGGATTCCGGATGAGCTGAGGGGGGCTAGAACCCGCTTTGAGCGGAATGAGGAAAATCCTCTGGAAACGGATGTTGTCATTATTGACGAGATGTCCATGGTGGATCTCTTTCTGATGAATTCCCTGGTCAAAGCCATTCCCATGGGGACGCGCCTGATCCTGGTGGGAGATGTCAACCAGCTGCCCAGTGTCGGACCCGGCAATGTACTGGGAGATGTGATCGCCTCCGGATGCTTTGAAACAGTCACCCTGACAAAGATTTTCCGTCAGGCTCTGGAAAGCGATATCGTCAAAAACGCCCATATGATTAATGGCGGCGAACAGATCCTGCTGGACAACCGGAGCAAGGACTTTTTCTGCCTGCAGATGTATGATGTCATGCAGATCCTGAGCACCATGATCGCTCTGGTCAGGGACAAACTGCCTTCTTATGTAGACGCCAGACCCTATGACATCCAGGTGCTGACACCGATGCGCAAGGGAGAACTGGGAGTAGAAAGACTGAATATGGTGCTGCAGAGGTATCTCAATCCGGCAGACCCCGAAAAGAAGGAACATGCATTTCACGGCGGCGTTTTGCGGACCGGGGACAAGGTCATGCAGATCCGCAATGATTACCAGCTGGAATGGGAAGTTGTCGGCAAATATAATATTGTCCAGGAAAGAGGAACGGGCGTCTTCAACGGGGATATGGGAATCGTTCTGGAAATCAATGACTTTGCAGAAGAGGTCACAGTCGAGTATGATGAATGCAGGCAGGTGCATTACAGTTTCCAGCAGCTGGATGAACTGGAGCTGGCTTACGCGGTAACAGTGCATAAGGCGCAGGGAAGCGAGTATCCTGCGGTTGTCATCCCTCTGCTGACCGGGCCGGCTCCCCTGATGAACCGCAATATCCTCTATACGGCTGTCACCCGGGCCAGAAGCTGTGTGGCGATCGTCGGCAGTGAGGAAACTGTCCGGAATATGATTGACAATGAGCGGCAGCAGCACCGCTATACAACCCTGCAGGTGCGGATCCGGGAGCAGGAAGAAGCGGACAGACTGGTCGAATAATGTCGAAGGATTTCTATTGAGAAAAGAAAAAGAAACTGTTATTATCTTAACAGTTTCTTTTTTGATTGATATTTGTCTGTCAAAGGAAAAAAGACAGCCGGGGAGCTGCCTTTTTAGAGAAGGTATATTATTGGGATGTTAATAATATATTGGGGGTTTACAATGGTATTGTAGCATGGGAGCCCGCAAAAGTCTTCACAAAAAAATAGTTTTTTTTTTAACAATTTTATACAAAAATAACAGTCTAATTATGAACAGATATTATAATATACTACTTGCACTCCTTTTCCCAAGGAGATGTCCTGTGTGCGGAGAGCCTCTTTCCTTCCGGCAGAGAGGAGGGATGCAGGTCCACCCGGTTTGTTTTTCCAGACTGCACCGCATCCGGGAACCTTATTGTATGACCTGCGGGAAAGAGCTGGCCGATCCGCTTGCGGAGTATTGTCCTGACTGCAGGAGAAGGAGGCACAGCTTTATCTGCGGCAGAGGGCTCTGGCGCTATGACAGTGTCAGCGCGCAGGCGGTTTTTGCCCTCAAGTACAAGCAGCAGCCGGAACAGGCGGATTTTTTCGCGGAAAATATGAGCCGGGCCTTTGGAGGGTGGATCCGCAGCCTGGGGATCGACTGCATTGTGCCTGTCCCGGTCAGCCGCGACCGGCTCCGGCAAAGGGGATACAATCAGGCAGCGCTGATCGCGGAAGGGATCGGACAGCGCCTCGGCATTGAGGTGCGCTCAGATGCCATCAGACGGATCCGCGCGACAGATCCGCAGAAAGAACTGGGGCGGGCCCAGCGCCTGGCCAATCTGCAGCGGGCCTTTCAGGCGGATCCTGCTATTATAATAGGAAAAGAACGATGCCTGCTGGTGGATGATGTCTATACGACAGGAGCAACGATCGAGTGCTGCACCAGGGCTCTTCTGCAGGCCGGAGCGGGAAAAGTCTGGTTTCTGACAGCCTGCATCGGACAGCTGTAAGGCGCCTGGGGGATGGAAAGGTGTATGGAGGAAATACATACAAAGAGTCCTTGACGCGAGGCGCAGGAGTATGATATAGTAGAAAAGCTTGTAATGGAAGCGGTCTTATTTTTGTGCCTTA
>CAMMZE010000098.1 GCA_946529195.1 uncultured Lachnospiraceae bacterium | reverse complement strand
CTAGACCTCTGGCAGGATCCACAGCGGGAAGCCCCGGTGCTTCCGGAGTTTGCGGCCCGGATACTGACCATGGAACCTGTAATCTATGAAAATGTGATTGGAATCAGCTGCACGCAGCCGGAAATGAAGGACCTGCCCTGCAGCCTGAAAAAAACTTCCGGGAAAAATGCAATCGTGATTGGAAGAGCGATCGGTCTTTCTGGAACACAGATGCGGGTTTCGATTGGAGAAGAGGATCTTAAGAGGCATTGTCAGATCATCGGACAGACCGGAACTGGTAAATCGACCCTCCTGACAGGTATGATTCTGAGTGCGATCCGGCAGGGCTTCGGACTGACCTTCTTTGATCCGCACGGAAGTACGATTGACAGGATTTTGCGAAGCCTACCCGGGAAATATGCAGACAGAGTCCGTGTGGTCCGGATTGGGGATAAGGATCACCCGGTACCGCTGGCCCTCTGGGACAGTGATGATTATCTGCAGGAGGAACGGACCATCAATGATCTGTGTGAATTGTTTGCAGATATTTTCGATCCAAAACATGAAGGAATCGTAGGTCCCAGATTTGAGCGCTGGTTTTCCACATTTGCCAAGGCATCGATCGCTTTTCTGGGAAGGAGAGCATCTCTGGAGGCGATCACGGTCCTTTCCGGAAACCGGGTAAATATGAGAAAGCTCTATGATGCGATCCGGGAAAAGTATCCGGACCTGGCACAGATCATCCAGGAAGAGTACGGAAAAGACACCAGTTCTGATTTTGCCGGTCTTTTGAACTGGCTGCTGAGCAAGTTCCAGAGACTGACCGGTGTGGAGCAACTGAGGAAAACACTAGGAGCAGGAACAAATGCACTTGACTTTGCAGGCATGATAGACAGTGACACAGTAACTCTGATTGATCTGGCTTCGCCAGTAATCGGGACACATGCGGCAAGGGTTGCAGGTACCCTGATTATGATGAAGCTGTGGAATGCGGCTCTCACCCGAAAAGACCGGGACAAGACCCACCTGGTGGTCGTGGATGAGGCTTCTCTTTTCCAGACCAACCCGGTTCCCCGCATGCTGGCAGAGGGACGCAAATTCGGAATCTCCATGGTCCTGTGTCATCAGCATACCGGGCAGCTGACAAGAGAGGTGTGCGATGCGCTGGAGGCAAATGCAGCCAATCTCACAGCATTCCGGCTTTCGCCCAGAGATGCTGCGGAAGCAGCCCTGCGATTGGATGATCCGCAGCTTCGGACGGGACTTGCCCGCCTGGATGCCTTCCGGGCAGTGACAAGCATCAGCGCAGGCGGGCAGCAGACGCCGCCTTTCACCTTGCGGATTACAAAGCCCTCCGTATGCCGGGATGGAGAGGAAACCGCAGCCCGGATCGAGCAGGCCAGCATTGCCTCTCTTGTGGAACCCTACCGGAATCAGCAGGCCCTGACGAGGACGCAGATCCAGGAATATCTGGACCACCCGAACCTGCTGAAGCCGCATTCAGACATTGAGGAAGCTTTCAGCAAATCCATGAAGTTTGCAGATCCGTATGAAGATTTGCTCTTGGATGATTATGAAGAGGAAGAAAACAGCACCCTGTCTGCATAGACAGGATGCTGCTGTAATCAGGATATCAGGTCTTTAACGACTTCGCTTGCAATCAGCAGGCCGGCCGAAGGCGGCACAAAAGCGGTGCTGCCCGGGACAGACCTTTTGCCGGTCTCTTCCTGCGAGACGGCCGGTGTAAGCGGAATCTCTTCAGAGTAGACGACTTTTAAAGAGGGAACGCCCCGCTTGCGCAGCTCATGGCGCATTACCTTGGCCAGGGGGCAGACCTTTGTCTCGTAAATATCTGCCACTCGCAGCTGGGAGGGATCCAGTTTGTTGCCTGTTCCCATGCAGCTGATGATGGGAACATTGTGGCTTTTGGCCTGCAGGATGAGCTCAATCTTGGCGGTCACGGTATCCACCGCGTCTACGATATAATCATATTCATCAAAAGGAAAATCGGCAGCATTTTCCGGCAGGAAAAAACAGCTGTGGATCCGGATATCCGCCTGGGGATTGATGTCCAGCATCCGGTCTTTCATGACTTCCACTTTGCTTTTCCCAATTGTGCTCTGCAAAGCAATGATCTGCCGGTTCAGATTGGTCAGGCTCACGGTATCATTGTCGGTCAGATCAAAAGCGCCGATGCCGCTGCGGACCAGGGCTTCACAGACGTAACCGCCGACGCCGCCAACGCCGAAGATGGCAACACGGGCCTGTGACAGTCTTTTGAGTGCAGTTTCTCCCAGTAAGAGTTCGGTTCTGGAAAATGAGTGCAGCATATCAGGAAAACACCTCCGAAGGGTCTACTTCTTTGACATCATAACCTTCCCGGCGCAGAGCTTCCAGGATGGTATTTTTATGGGTATGGCCGAAAGCTTCCAGAGTGGCACGCAGTTCCACGCCGCTTCGGCGGTTGAGATTGACAAACTGGTTGTGTTCCAGCCGTATGATATTGCCGCCTTCCCGGGCCCATATGCCGGCGACCCGGATCAGCTCGCCCGGCTGGTCCGGCAGCATGACCGTGAAGGTAAAGATCCTGCCCCGGTTGCGCAGACCGTGCTGGATCAGGGAAGACATGGTGATGACATCCATATTGCCGCCCGACAGAAGAGAAACGACATTTTTTCCTCTGCAGGGGAGGTGGGAGAGAGCTGCAATGGTCAAAAGCCCTGCATTCTCTACAATCATCTTATGTTTTTCAGTCATATCCAGAAAGGCATCTACGAGCTCATCATCATTGATGGTAATGATGTCGTCGATATTCTTCTGAACGTAAGGGAAGACCAGATCACCCGGCGTTTTGACAGCCACGCCATCAGCTATGGTGCTGATCGGATCTACCGTCACAACATGTCCTGCCTCTAAGGAGGCTTTCATGGAAGCAGCTCCCGCCGGCTCCACGCCAATGACCTTGACATGGGGATTGAGCAATTTGGCCAGCGTTGCCGTACCGGCAGCCAGTCCGCCTCCGCCGATCGGGACCAGAATATAGTCTACATCAGGAAGATCCTGGAAAATCTCATAGCTGATGGTGCCCTGGCCGGTAGCCACGGTCAGATCATTGAAAGGTGGAATATAGGTCATCCCTTCTTTTTCGGCCAGTTCCAAAGCTCTGGCGGCAGCATCGTCAAATGTGACCCCATGCAGAATAACTTCTGCACCGTAGCCTTTTGTATTATTGACTTTGAGCATAGGGGTAAAGGTAGGCATGACTACGCTTGCTTTAACACCCGCATGGCGGGCACCATAAGCAACACCCTGGGCGTGATTGCCGGCAGATGCGGTAATCAGCCCTCTTTTCTTTTCTTCCTCGGAGAGCGTACTGATCTTAAAATAAGCTCCGCGAATCTTGTAAGCGCCTGTGACCTGCATATTCTCAGGCTTTAAATAAACCTGGTTGCCGCAGGAGGCAGAGAAGTACGGAGAATAGATTAACCTGGTTTCATGAATCACTCCCTGAAGGACCTCACGGGCTTTCTTAAAACTGTCTAATGTCATCATGATATATCACCGGATCCTTTGCTGATAAAGATAACTTGCTGATTGCGGCGGGGATCCCGCCTTATTGTCATTGATCATATGGTTATATTGTGGCAAGCGCGGCCTCTTTTGTCAAATGAAAAGATAGAATACCATGGAATTGTAAAGGATTTTATAGTATGATAAGACAGAGAAAAAGGGGGAATTCCATATATGGAAAAGAATAACAGTACAGTGCAGGAGCAGAATGGTCAGGAACTCTCTTCTTCCAGAGATGGCAGGATTATCCGCACATCTATTATCAGTATAGCAGCCAATGTGCTTCTGGCAGCTTTTAAGGCAGTCATCGGCATCTTATCCAATTCGATCTCAATCACTTTGGATGCTGTTAACAATCTGTCTGATGCGTTGTCCAGTATTATTACGATTATAGGGACCAAGCTGGCAGGCAAACCGGCTGACCGCAAGCATCCATACGGCCATGGCAGGATTGAGTACCTGAGTGCGACGATTATTTCGGTGATTGTTCTCTACGCCGGTATTACGTCACTGAAAGAGTCGATTGAAAAGATCATTCATCCGGAGACAGCGACCTACAGTGTGATATCGCTGGTCATCATTGCAGTAGCAGTAGTAGTAAAGCTGCTGCTGGGTTCCTATGTAAAATCTGTCGGAAAATCTGTTGACAGCATGTCCCTGGTGGCGTCCGGCTCGGATGCCCGCAATGACGCATTCCTGTCGGCATCTGTACTTGCGACTGCGATTTTGATGAAGGTGACCGGCATTTCGCTGGAAGCCTATGTCGGTGTCGTGATCTCGATTATCATTCTGAAAAACGGTATTGATATGATGCGGGATACACTCAATGATATCCTGGGTGTTCGTGTATCCGGAGAAATATCCAAAGCTGTGAAAAATACGATTACAGACCGTGAGAACGTGTTCGGTGCCTATGATCTGGTTCTCAATTCCTACGGACCGGATCATCTGCAGGGGTCTGTGCATGTGGAGATTCCCGAAGAGATGAATGCCCGGGAGATTGACCGTCTGTCTTCTCAGATTGCCAGAGACGTATATGAGCAGCACGGTGTGATCATTACGGCAGTAGGCATCTATTCCCGCAATACTTCCAATCCGAAGGCAATGCGGATTCGCGCAGAGCTTTACGAATTGATGCAGAATTACAGGGAAGTCGTACAGCTGCATGGCTTTTATCTGGATGAAGAGACCAAAACAATCAAGTTTGACATTGTTATGACCTTTGAAGCGGAGGACCGTCAGGCGGAGTTCCGGGAAATCTGCGGCAAAGTGCGTGAGATGTATCCGGACTATAAGGTGTTTATCAATTTGGATGACGATATTTCTGATTAAACAGGGACGGACTTATGCAGGCAGAAATCTTGTATATGGATGCGGATATGATAGCAGCAGCCAAGCCTGCCGGCATGGCATCCCAGCCGGACCGGTCTATAGGCATGGATCTGGTCAACTGGCTGAAGAATGAGCTGGCCAGGAGGGAGGGCTCGCCCGGACAGGTCCTGGTGGTCCACCGGCTTGACCGGCCGGTCGCCGGAGTTCTGGTATATGCAAGAAATCAGAAGGCGGCGGCAGCTCTTTCCGCGCAGCTGACAGATGGCAGAATGAAAAAGGAATATCTGGCGGTTCTGACAGGCCGTCCGGACGGACAGCCGCTTGCGCAGGCAGATGCCCCGGATGGCCGGCAGTGGTACCGGCTTGAGACCCTGATGGAAGCGGAGGAGAGAAAGAACCAGTCGCGCACTTCGGCGCAGAAGGGGAAAAAGGCAGTACTGTTTTACTGTGTGCTGGCGGAGAAAGAGACGGCTGAGGGACTGCTTACCCTGGTGCAGATCCGCCTTCAGACAGGGCGGCATCATCAGATTCGTGTACAGATGGCAAGTGCCGGGGCCCCTCTTTGGGGAGATACCAAGTACAACCCGGCATTCAC
>CAMMZE010000097.1 GCA_946529195.1 uncultured Lachnospiraceae bacterium | reverse complement strand
TCAAAAAGAGCGAGGATTTCCGCGAGAAGCGGATGGACTACAGTCCCCGCAAGAGAGTAGAGCTCCACTGCCACACCAAGATGAGTGATATGGACGGCGTCAGCAGCTGTACGGATATCATCAAGAGGGCGAAAGAGTGGAGACATAAGGCAATCGCGATCACTGATCATGGCTGTGTGCATGCCTTTACCGAGGCCAATAAGGCAGCAGGCAAAGACATCAAGATCATTTACGGCTGCGAAGGTTATCTGGTGGATGACACAGCAAGGATTGTGACAGATCCTCGCGGGCAGCTGCTGAGCGGTGATTTTGTTGTCTTTGATATAGAGACAACGGGATTCAGTGCTTCGGCAGATAAGATTATCGAAATCGGAGCGGTCAAGGTATCCGGCGGCGTGATCACAGACCATTTTTCGGAGTTTGTAAATCCGGGAATCCCCATCCCGGCAGAGATTACCAAACTGACCAGTATCACAGATCAGATGGTGGAGGATGCAGATTCCATCGAGAAGGTGCTGCCGGCTTTTATGGCATTTTGCAGCGGCTGCTGCCTGGTGGCCCACAATGCCGGTTTTGATACCGGATTTATACACGAAAACTGCAGAAGGCAGGGACTGCCCTACGATTTTACGGTGCTTGACACCATGACCATGGCCAGAAGCTTTCTGGGCAATCTGAAAAACTACAAACTGGATACGGTTGTTGCCGCTATGGGATGCCAGCTGGCCCATCATCACCGGGCAGTTGACGATGCAGGCGCAACAGCTGATGTTTTTGTGAAATTTGTGGAAATGTTCCGGGAAAAAGGGATCCTGGATGTGGACAAGCTGGATGAGCACAGCCATATTCCGCCGGAAGCTGCAAAAAAGATGCGAGCCTTCCATATCATTCTTCTTGCCAAAAATGAAATCGGAAGGATCAACCTTTACCGTCTGGTTTCCGAGTCGAATATCCACTATTTCATGCAGCGTCCCAAGATTCCCAAGAGTCTTCTGATGAAATACAGGGAAGGCCTGATCCTCGGATCTGCCTGCGAGGCCGGAGAACTCTTCCGCGCAGTGGAAGAGGGAAGGTCTGCAGAAGAGATTGCCAGAATCGTGGACTTTTATGATTATCTGGAAGTGCAGCCGGTCGGCAATAATGAGTTCCTGATCCGCGACCAGAAGAGCAAGGTGAAAAATGTGGAGGATCTGCGGGATCTCAACCGCCGCATCATCGAATTGGGCCGGGAGTTTGACAAACCGGTCTGCGCGACCTGTGATGTGCATTTTCTGGATCCGGAAGATGAGGTTTACCGCCGCATCATCATGTACAATAAAAAGTTTGACGATGCTGACCTGCAGGCTCCCTTATACCTGCACACCACAGAAGAAATGCTGGAGGAGTTTTCCTATCTGGGAGAAGAGACAGCGGAAGAGATCGTCATTACCAATCCCAATCTGATTGCGGATATGATCGATTATATCAAGCCGGTCAGACCGGACAAGGCTCCCCCGGTCATCGAGAATTCGGATCAGACGCTCAGAGAAATTTGCTACAATAAAGCCCATGAAATCTACGGGCCCGATCTGCCCCAGATTGTAACAGACAGGCTGGAAAGAGAATTGAATTCTATTATCAGCAATGGATTCGCCGTTATGTACATCATTGCCCAGAAGCTGGTGTGGAAGTCTGTTGCTGACGGCTATCTGGTTGGCTCAAGAGGTTCCGTCGGATCCTCCTTTGTCGCCTATATGGCCGGAATCACAGAGGTTAATTCCCTGCAGGCCCACTACCGGTGTCCGTCCTGCTACTATGTAGATTTTGATTCAGATTATGTCAAAAGCTATTCGGGCCGTTCCGGATGCGACATGGAAAACAAGGTTTGCCCGGTCTGCGGCAAACCTCTGATCAAGGACGGTCATGATATTCCTTTTGAGACCTTCCTGGGATTCAAAGGAGACAAAGAGCCTGATATCGATCTGAATTTCTCCGGAGATTATCAGAGTAAGGCCCACGCCTACACAGAGGTAATCTTTGGAGAGGGAAATACCTTCCGTGCCGGAACGGCAGGTACACTGGCAGACAAAACAGCCTACGGCTATGTTGCCCATTATTTTGAAGAACATGAGCAGCACAGGCGCAGCTGTGAGATTGCCCGGATTGCCCAGGGCTGTCAGGGCGTTAAGAGGACAACAGGACAGCATCCGGGCGGCATCATCGTATTGCCGCACGGAGAGGAAATCTCAACATTTACCCCGATCCAGCATCCGCCCAAGGATGAGACTACAGTTACGACCCAGTTCGATTATCACTCCATTGAGCACAATCTGCTCAAGCTGGATATACTCGGGCACGATGATCCGACCATGATCCGTATGCTGGAAGACCTGACCGGCGTAGATGCCACATCCCTTCCTCTGGACGAGCCGGAATCCCTTTCCCTTTTCCAGAACCTGGATGCCCTCCATGTGAAGCCGGAGGATCTGGGCGGGACAGATCTGGGAACCAGAGGCATCCCGGAGTTCGGAACGGATTTCGCCATGCAGATGCTGCGGGATACCAAACCCACGCAGTTTTCTGACCTGGTGCGAATCGCCGGGCTGGCCCATGGTACGGATGTATGGCTGGGCAATGCCCAGACCTTGATCCAGGAGGGGAAGGCAGTCATCTCCACGGCCATCTGCACCCGAGATGATATCATGATCTACCTGATCCAGAAGGGGATCGACCATGAGAAATCCTTCAAGATCATGGAAAGTGTTCGAAAGGGCAAGGGGCTGACGCCGGAATGGGAAACGCTCATGATGGAGCATGATGTCCCGGACTGGTATATCTGGTCCTGTAAAAAAATCAAGTATATGTTCCCGAAGGCGCATGCGGTGGCCTATGTTATGATGGGCATGCGCATCGCCTGGTTCAAGATTCATATTCCCCTGGCTTTCTATGCCGCCTTTTTCACGGTAAGGGCGACTGCCTTCAACTACGCCATGATGTGCAGCGGCAAGGAAAAAGTGGATCTGCTGGCAAAAGAATACCAGACAAGGATTGACGATGCCAAGAAGAGTAAATCCGGAAAACCGGTGCCGCAGAAAGATAAGGATACCCTGCGTGATCTGAAAATCGTTCAGGAGTTTTATGCCCGCGGATTCGATTTTAAGAAAATCGATCTTTATGCATCAGACGCGCGCAGGTTCCAGATTGTGGATGATAAGCATCTGCTGCCTCCCTTTAACTCGATTGAAGGAATGGGAGATACCGCGGCAGAGTCTCTGGCAGTGGCGGCCAAAGACGGTCCCTTCCTGTCCAAAGATGATATCAGACAGAGAGGAAAAGTCTCACAGACGGTTGTTGCTGCGCTGACGGATCTTGGAATTCTGGGGGATCTCCCGGAATCCAATCAGCTTACAATTTTTGATATTGCGTTTGATGAATGAGGGAGAGTAATGAAACTGCAGGAAGTAAAAGAGAATAAGAGACTCATATGCTGCACGTATCTGGTGATTATGTCCTGTATTCTTCTGTACACACTGATCATGAAGGAAGAAGACCAGGGCGCTTACTGGATTCCCGCACTTATCATTGCTGCAGTATTTTTATTCAATTTTTTTGTCAGGGAATTGCCGCTGCCCCTGCAGTGGATCGTGACGATACTTAGTCCTGCGGCTGTTTTCCTGATATCAGAAGGCTTCACACATGTACTGTATAAGATGAATCAGGGACCGGTGATCCTGAGCCTGATTTTCTATTATCTGATCTTTATCCTATTTTTCCTGATTACAGGGAATGCCCGTGTAAGTATCCGGATCATGGCAGCTTTTATGATCCTTGTCTCAATAGTTAATTATTTTACTTTGCAGTTCCGGTCTTCACCGCTGCTGCCATGGGATCTGTATTCTGCAGGCGTAGCCATGTCCGTTATGAGGAATTTCAAATATTCTCTGACTTTGCGGGCCTGCAATGCCCTGATGGCTTTTTCTGCCCTGTTTGCCCTGACCAGGCCGATTGAAATCAGCATCCGGAAAAAGCTGAAAAAAGTAAGGGCGGCAGGAGCGGCAGTTCTTGTTGTTATACTGCTGATCTTCTGCAGGAGCCTGCAGAGTGAAGAGACAGCAGACCGCTTTGGATTTAATATCTACCTGTTCAATCCGGTCGCTATGTACCGGGATAACGGGTTTGCAGTAAGTTTTATTATGAATCTGCAGTATGTGCGGATCGAGAAACCGGAGGGATATTCTCTGGCAAATGTGCAGAAGATTCAGAATGAGACAACAGAGGCGGCACCGGAAGGCGGAGCAGAAGAGACAGACGCTGAGCGGCCAAATATTATCGTTGTTATGAATGAAGCTTTTTCTGATCTTTCTGTCCTGGGGGATTTTCAGACCAATACGGATTACATGCCTTTTATTCATTCTTTGCAGGAAAACACGAAAAAGGGCTGGATGTATATGTCTGTTAAAGGCGGCAATACGGCAAACTCCGAATTTGAGTTTCTGACCGGCAGTTCTCTCTATTGGCTTCCGGTCGGCAGTGTGGCCTACCAGCAGTATATTCGGACAGACCTGCCGGGCCTGGCAGACCAGCTGGGACAGGAGGGGTATCGCACGATTGCCATGCATCCCTATTATTCCAGCGGATGGAACCGGCCCAAGGTCTATGAACTGATGCATTTTGAGGAGACTTATTTCTACCGTGACTTTACGGACCCGGAGATCATCCGGTCCTATATCAGCGATCAGACTACCTATGACAAAATCAAAGAACTCTATGAGGAAAAAGATCCCGCGCAGCCTTTCTTTGTCTTTGATGTAACCATGCAGAACCACGGCAGCTATTATAAATCATTCGACAATTTTATACCGGATGTGTCTGTAATCGGAGGCAGCGGCTATTACCTGTCTTCGACAGAGCAGTACCTGTCTCTGATCAAACGTTCTGATGAGGCATTTCAAAATCTCTGTGAATACTTTGCACAGCAGGAGGAAAAGACCATCATTCTCATGTTCGGTGACCATCAGCCTGCGGATTATGTTGTAAGGAGCATACAGCAGATATCCGAAGACACCCTGGAAGGACAGCAGCAGCGTTATCTGGTTCCTTATGTCATGTGGGCCAATTATGATATTGAAGAGTCTGAGGGAGATATAACAAGTCCTAACTACATGGCCATACCTCTGCTGGAAGAAGCCGGCATCCCTCTGACCGGCTATCAGCAGTATTTAAAACAATTGTCGGAAGAAATCCCTGTGATTACTGGAAATATGGCCATGGACAGCGAGGGCAATTTCTACGAACGCCGTGATGAGGCCCTGGTCGGAGTCTTAAATGATTATTCGCTCCTGCAGTATAATGATCTGGCAGATACCAAAAACAGACTGGACCATTTCTTTACATATTAATGAAAGAAAAGGCTTGAAATCCCCAAAGTGGGGTGCTATAATATCATGGAAGCAACGTGGACAAAGAGTGGGTGAGAGCCCACTCTTTGTTCGTGCATAGATCATTTTTGCATT
>CAMMZE010000096.1 GCA_946529195.1 uncultured Lachnospiraceae bacterium | reverse complement strand
ATCCCGCCCTTAGGCATCTCTCTGTTTGCAGGCTCCGCCTTTTTGGGCTCTTCCTTCTTCACCGGCTCGGCCTCCTTGACTGCTTCCTGCTTAGCAGGCTCAGCTGCTTTGACCTCTTCCTTCTTTGAAGGTTCAACAGCCTTAACCTCTTCCTTCTTTGCAGGTTCAACAGCTTTAATCTCTTCCTTCTTGACAGGTTCTGCAGCCTTAATCTCTTCCTTCTTGACAGGCTTGGCTGCTTTGACCTCTTCCTTCTTAACAGGCTCTGCCGCCTTGACTGCATCCTGCCTTACAGGCTCTGCTGCCTTGGCTGTATCCTGCTTTGCAGGCTCCTCTTTCCTGCCATGCCTGGGCGGTCTGATCACCTCTCTCTGATAAGGAAGCGTGGTCACGCCCTGGGCGCGCTCTGCCAGAAGAACCGGCTGTTCCTGATTGTTGTTATAGGCATTCTGCCTGGAATCACCGCCGCGTCTTCCGCTGCGTCTTGTCTGCTGCTGCGGCTTGACATCGCCGATATTCTCACTGCAGATGCTGACTCTTCTGTATACCTGCTCGGCGCCGATCTTTCTGCCAAATACGATAGCAGCGTCATATCCCTGATCCTTGCTGATGATATAGCAGGTGTCATCTTCTTTTTTGGTAAAATAGAGCATTGCGATCAGCTGGAAATCCAGTGCGTTCTTCTGACCGCGCATGGTCACGTCGTGAAATTCCACGTTGGCGCTGACCCGCATCAGCTGAATCACCTGGTCCATCTTCATCGTATCTGCCTTGACACTGTAGAAAATATGCACCGTATTCCCTTCCGGCAGGGTATCGATGCCTTCTATTCCGGCGCTTCCGACATTCTCATAGTCGACAAAATAGGTTGCCATATTTGTATTCTCCTTCTTCCTGGTGTACTAACATGATAGTACACTTGTCATTTTTGGCCTTTTTTCTTTTGGTCAGTATATCACATCACATTTTTTCTGCCAAGTGGCAATCCCCTGTTTTGACTGGTCTTACCTGCCTCTGGTGACATATTTCTGCCAGCCGCTCTTCCGGAAATAGATCTGCATGATGATGCTGCAGAGGACCCAGCCGGCCGGATAAGCCAGCGATACAGGGATCACCGAAGCCGTCAGATGCGTCAGAACAAACAGATAGATCTGACGGAAGATGACAAAGGAAAAGATCATGATGAACATAGGTGCCTTAGCATCGCCGATGCCGCGCAGAACACAGGCCTGCACCTGATTGCTGGCTGCCAGTATATCAAACATGCAGTTGAGCCGGATAAAGAGAGTCCCGAAAGCAACAACTGCTGCCTCCTGATTGAAAAAGCGGACCAGAACAGGGGCTGCGGCAAATTCTGCGCTGCAGATGGCCAGCGTGACTGCCACGCACAAAAGGAGGGTCACCCGGATTCCTTTTTTGATCCGCTCCAGATTTCCCGCGCCGGCATTCTGCCCGGTAAAGGTCGTGATTGCCAGCGAGAAGCTCTGCATAGGCAGAATGACAAAGGCATCGATTCTCAGATAGATTCCCCAGCCGGATGTGCTTGCCGGCCCGAAACTGTTGATGTAGCCCTGCACAAAGACATTCGAAAAAGAAATGACTGCCATCTGGATGCCTGCAGGCAGACCGATGGAGATGATCCTCCGGAGGATCTGTCCGTCCAGCCGCATATGATCCAGACGCAGGCCGTAATCTTCACTGCTCCGGAACAGGACAGCCAGTCCCATAAAGGCAGAGACAAACTGGGAGATCACCGTAGCCAGCGCGACTCCGGTCACTCCCATATGACAGACGATAACGAAGATCAGGTCAAGGGCGACATTGAGCAGGCTGGTCACGATCAGAAAGATCAGGGGACGCCTGGAATCCCCCACCGCCCGCAGGATGGCCGACGTCATATTATAGAACATGAGTCCCTGGATCCCCAGAAAATAGATCCTGAGATAGGTATTGGCCAGGGGAAGGATCTCTGCCGGCGTACGCATCATCCGCAGGAGAAAGGGACTGATGGAATATCCCACCAGCATAAAGAGCAGGCCCAGCAGAAAAGTAGCCACGATAGAGGTGTGAACCGATTTTCTGAGCCTCTCCTGGTCTTTCGCCCCGAAATACTGGGAAATCACGACGCTTGCGCCGGTAGACATACCAACAAAAAGGCCGACCAGCGTATTAATGGCAGGCATCACTCCCGTCACAGCGCCCAGGGCGTCCGCTCCGACAAAGTTGCCCACCACGATACTGTCGACCGTATTATAAAGCTGTTGAAAAACATTTCCAAAAAGGAGGGGCAGTGAAAACAGCAGCAGCTGCCTGAAGATCGGCCCCTCCGTCATATCCATAGTCTTTTTTGTCTGCATTATTCGTCAATTCCGATGTCCTTGGGATCCAGTTTCCTCTTTCTTTCAATCCATGGCAGAATATTTTCATGATAGGCGAAATCAAGGATCGCTGCCACAGGGATACCCAGAAGGATACCAAGCACGCCAAACATTCTTCCGCCGACCACGATTGCAATCAGGATCCATACAGCCGGTACGCCCAGCTGGTTGCCAAAGAGCTTGGGCTTAATGATATAGCCGTCAACCGTCTGCAGGGCAATGGTGAAGATCAAAAATGCCAGCGCATGCCAGGGATTGACCAGGAGCAGAATGAAAGCTCCGATGATCGCGCCCACGATGGGACCAAAGGTCGGTGCCAGATTGGTCACGCCAACGACCACGGAAATAATCGCGATATAAGGCATCCCGGCAATCGACATGAAGATGGCATTGATGACTCCGACGATAATTCCGTCAATCAGGTCAAAGATGATAAAACGAAGCAGGATATCATTGCAGCGGACCCAGAACTTGGAACCTGCTGCATAAACGCGCTCCGGAAGAATACCGCGCACCAGGCGCTTAAAACCATTCCTCAGATGCTTTTTGTCAAAAAGGAAATAGATGGCCAGGATAAACGCGATAATAACATTGACCACATTCCTGCCGACATGGAAGGAAGTATTGAGAATGTTGCTTCCATTCACGGAGGGAACCATATCCACGATCTGATTGAGCAGATTTCCACCGGAACTTACAACACCTGACAGGTCAAAATTGTAAGATGCCGCAAGATTAGCCAGATCTTCCAGCAGCCGCTCCAGAGACCGGGCATAGCCGCTCAGATTGGAAACAAAAGTAACAACACTGTCAATCAGCTGGGGAACCAGCTGCCAGACCAGAAGAACCAGAAGGACAATGACCAGAATCACAGATACAACAACAGAAACATTCCTGCGCAGCTGCTCCTTTTTGATCTTATAAAAGACCTTATCCTGGAAAAGATTGACCAGCGGATCCATCACATAGGCAATCACAACCGCCAGCAGAACCGGCGAAAGGTAATGGAAAATCTTCTTGATTGCCCCGCCCAGTATGCTGATATTGGACAAACCAAGGAAGACAATGACCGCAATACACAGTGCGATCGCCAGATCCACCCATCTCTTATTCTCAAACATATTGCGACTGAATTTCATGTCTCACACGCCTCACATCTATTAATAACGGACAGGGAGACAGGGGACGGTTCTACGTCTCCCGGGAGACGTAGAACCGTCCCCTGTCTCCCTCCACGCAATACCATTGTTATGATACCATATTCATTTCTAAAATAAACAGTTTTTTTCTCAAAATAAAGTTCTTTCGTGTATAATATTAAGTAGAATTTTCTTAAGGAGGTTTTACGATATGACAGAAACAAGACCTTACGTTGCGTGGGATCTGATGAACCGCTTTATGATTGATGCCTTTACCGGTTTTGGCGTTCCCCGTGAAGATGCCGAAATCTGCGCGGATGTGCTTTTAGAGTCTGACCGCAGGGGCATTGAGAGCCACGGCTGCAACCGTTTTAAACCGATCTATCTGGACAGAATCGACAAGGGTACCCTTCTGCCCGTTACCAATATCGAGATTCTGAAGGAGACTCCGACCACTCTGGTCATGGATGCCCACGATGGCATGGGTATGGTGGCCAGCTACCATATGATGAAAAAACTGATTGAGAAGGCAAAGACCTACGGCATGGCCGGAGGCGCCATCCGCAATTCCACCCACTACGGCATCGCCGGCTACTGGACCGGCATGGCCTGCAATGAGGGCATGATCGGCATCACCGGCACCAACGCCCGTCCCTCTATCGCCCCCACCTTCGGCGTGGAAAACATGATGGGAACCAATCCCCTGACCTTCTCCATTCCGACAGATGAGGAGTTTCCCTTCTGCCTGGACTGCGCCACCTCCATCGTGCAGCGCGGCCGCATCGAGTACTATGCCCGCGAAGGGAAGCCTACCCCGGCCGGCACCGTGATCAGCAGAAACGGCGAAGCCCTGACGGACAGTGAGCAGATTCTGAAAGACCTGGTAGCAGGAACCGCAGCCCTTGCCCCGCTCGGCGGCATCGGCGAAGAACTTGCCGGCTACAAGGGTTACGGCTACGCCGCCATCGTAGAGATCCTCTCTGCCGCCCTCTCCGGCGGCCAGTTTATGAAAGCCCTGACCGGCGTATCCGAAGACGGCAGCCCGCAGATGTATCATCTGGGCCACTTCTTCTTCGTCGTAGATCCCGACGCTTTCATGGGCAGAGATGTATTCATGAAGATTGCCGGCGACATCTGCCGCGCCCTGCGCGCCTCCGACAAGGCGCCCGGCCACGACCGCATCTACACTGCCGGCGAAAAAGAATATCTGGCCTGGCTGGACCGCAAAGACAAGGGAGTACCCGTCAGCGAAGCCGTCCAGAAAGAAATCATCCAGATCAGAGACAGACTGGGACTTGACTATCACTTTGACTTTGAAAAGTAAGGGTTCTATAAAAGCAAGAGGCGCGCCATCGCGGCGCGCCTCTTTTTCTAACTTTATTCCGTTTTTACGCAATCTCAGATCCGGACGGCATATCTTTCTCAGGCACCATCAGGGACAGGTTGCCTTCTGCGTCTGCCGCACAAAGAATCATGCCCTCTGACAGGATGCCGGCCAGCTTAGCCGGTGCCAGATTGGTCAGCACCATAACCTTCTTGCCAACCATCTCTTCCGGTGTGTAATACTTGCGGATACCGGATACGATCTGCAGTGTGCGGCTGCCGACCTTAACCTGGCTGCAGAGAAGCTTCTTGCTCTTCTTGACTGCCTCGCAGGAAAGAACCTCACCAATCTGGAACTGCATGGTATCAAAGTCGTCGATGGAAATCTCTGCCTTGGCAGGGATATCAATTTCCTCTTCCTCCGGAGCTGCTTCCTCAGCAGCTGCAGCTTCTTCTGCCGGAGCAGACAGGGATGCCAGATACTCCAGCTCCTTGTTGATATCGATACGAGGGAAAAGAGCATCTCCAACTACAACCTTTACCTCCGGTGTCAGGGCGCCGAATGTGTGGATGGTATCCCAGCCGCGCAGGGCGTCGCCCTCTGCCAGGCCCATTCTCTCCAGCACGATATTGGTGCATCTGGGCATTACCG
>CAMMZE010000095.1 GCA_946529195.1 uncultured Lachnospiraceae bacterium | reverse complement strand
ATCGTCCGCGATATGCTGTCCCTTGGCATCACAGATATAGGCGGAATTGCTGCTGGCGGGCTCCAGCAGAGCATTGCGCATGATGCGGATGTTGTCACTGGTAAAATCACCCGCTTCCTCCAGCTCCACATGGCGCTCCGCGGCAGCCGGCGCGGCGAAGGCAGGCAGGGCGCATGCGGCGGCCAGGACTGCGGCCAGCAGAGCGGACACTACTTTGGTTCTGATCTTCATCGTTGACGCTCCTTTCTCATGTTTCCGTGTGTGGTCCTGCACCGGACCCGCGGAACCAGCCCAAAACGGGTGCATCATTGTGCATCGACGCTTCGTGGGCATGTACATGATCAGGGGATTGACGGTGCAGGAGGCTTGATGTCTACGGAATTATTATAACATATTCCGATACGTTTTATCGGTTTAAGGCAGGAGCTTATATCCGCCGTGTGCTTTTCATAAAAAGACCCGGAAAAGGGGACTGCTGCAATCCGCACTTTTCAGCGAATGCAGCAGCCCCCTTTTTTCGGGCGATTATTTATTATCCCTTGACGCCGCCTGTCAGCCCATTGACATAATATTTCTGAAGGCGCAGGAACAAAAATGCGATGGGAATCGAGACCAGCACTGCACCGGCTGCAAAGCAAGTGTACCAGTTATCGATATACTCCTTCTCCAGCATTTTCCAGAGTCCGATTGCGACCGTATACTGGTCTGCGTTGGCACGGCAGATGACCTTGGCAAAAATGAAGTCCACCCAGGGAGCAATGAAGGAGGTCAGGACCGTGTAAATGACGATCGGTTTGGACAAGGGAAGTGTGATTTTGGTGAAGATCTGCCATCTGGTGCAGCCGTCGATCATTGCGGCTTCGTCGATCGCCAGAGGCATGGTGTCAAAAAATCCCTTGGCGATCTGGAAAGAGAGCGCTGTTCCACCCGAATAACACAGAATAAGAGCCAGCCGTATCATACTGCCTTCTGTCAGGCCTACCGCCTTCAGAATGAAATAGACCGCGACCATGCTCATGAAGCCGGGGAAGAGTCCCAGGACCATGGCCATATTCATGTAAGGCCTGCGGAACTTGAAGCGGAGCCTTGAGAGGCAGTAAGCGACACTCAGCACAAAGAAAGTGGATAAAATACAGGAAAACACTGCGATGATCAGCGTGTTCATAAACATTTTCGGAAAGTTTAGAATGGTCGTGTCCGTAAAGAGTTTTCTGTAATTATCCAATGTGTATGCCCTGGGGAAAAACGTCGATACATAGGATCCCTTTTCCGCGCGGAAGCTTGTGAGGATGACCCAGAAGATCGGAAATACCCATATGGCGGCGAGGATCGCGAGAATGATATGGACAATCATATTATTGCGTCTGCGCTTCATTTTTGCGCTCTTCATTGTCAGAACCCCCCTTCCTCTTTGTAGGATTTGCTGTTTCGGTAAGTGAGCAGTGAACCGACAGCAAGAATGACAAATGTCAGAATACCGACGACTGCGCCGATATTATAGTATTGATTTTCAATCGTCAGCTTATAGAGCCAGGTGACAAGAAGGTCCGTATCTCCTGCCGTGGAGGCCAGGTTGGTCACCGGGTCGCCGCCGGAGAGCAGGTAGATCACGTTGAAGTTATTCACGTTCGCTGTAAATGTGGCGATCAGGTAAGGCGTCGTCACATAGAACATGTAGGGGAGGGTGATCGAGAAAAACTGCTGTACCTTGCTGGCGCCGTCCACGTCGGCGGCTTCATACAGGTCTGCGGGAATGTTCTGCAGGACACCGGTAAGCTGCAGGAGCGTATACGGCACGCCCACCCAGATATTGATCACGATGACGGAGATCCTGGCCCAGGTGGCATTGGTAAAGAAGGGCAGGCTCGATCCGGCGGGGATCAGGCCCACATTGCGCAGCATGACGTTGACCGCCCCTTCCGGCTGCAGCATTGTGCGCATGATCAGCAGAGAAACAAACATGGGCACTGCGCAGGACAGGACGAAGCAGAATCTCCAGAAACCTTTGATCTTCGTGTCCTTGCGGTTGATCAGGATCGCGAGGACCATTCCGAAAAAGTAGTTGGTAAAGGTTGCGAAAAATGCCCATATCAGTGTCCAGATGAGGACTTTCCAGAATGTGCTGCCCAGGACAGAACGGCTGTCAAAGAGCGTCGCAAAGTTCCTGAGCCCGACCCAGTCAAATAAAACCAGATGATTGTCTATTTTGCTGTAATTGGTAAATGCCATGCAGATCATAAAGATCAGGGGCAGGATCGTGAGCACGGTAATGAAAAACATTGGCGGGGTCATGAGGGTAAAGGGCAGGTTTTCATTCAAAAGACTCTTCAGATCTTCTGTGAAGGAAGGCACATGACGGCCCGACAGGTCCAGCATTTCCGCTCTGTAGGCGCTTCGCAGTGAAGCGCGCCAGATGAGAAAGAAAAGGATCGTGATCAGGATCGTTCCCAGTCCATACAGAAGGATCAGGATAGACTGATCGCCCTTGGTATACAAATACACCTGCAGTTCTTCGTTCCAGACTTCTTCCTGCGGCACGGATCCCAGACCGGGCAGCATGGCGAGATTGTGGAGTCCGCTGCGGATCATGAACACTATATACGCGGCCTCTATTGCAAGATAGAGCAGCCCCTTGATGACCTGTTTGTGCAGGATACACCCCAATCCCATGACTGGCGCGGAGAGCCTGGCTGCACTTTGTCCGTTTCGGAAGACTTCCGACAGGCTGGGATCCGACAGGTCGACATTTCTGACAGCTTTTTCTTTCATGTCGATTCCTCCTCTTACTCGATGCCGTTGCTGTTCATCGCGTCATTCATTGCTTTTGTCTGTTCCGCCGCGTTTTCATGTGTCACGCTACCGTTTCGGATCGACTTACCCATGTTTTCTACCGGCGTCCAGCAGTTAGCCATTCGGGAAACGAACGGCTGGAGCTTTGATGTGTTGTCAAAGGTTTCGTTCTGCGCAATAAAGACGGGGTCAGAGGATATAACCGGGTCGTCCTGCAGTTCTGTGGAACAGGGGATCACAGAGCGAAGTTCGTAGTGGAGCTTCTGGGCCTCTGCGCTGCCCAGATATATTGCAAGCTCTACCGCAGGAACCATATACTCGGAATATGCATTTACGCCGACCGCTTTGGAACCTGAATAGGAATACATCTGCCTGGGAGTGCCGTCGAGCGTATAGACGGGGAGTGCCGCGGCGCCCAGGTTGTCACCCAGGATCTCCCTGACACTTCCGTAATCCCAGGATCCGGAGAAGATCGCGTTGACCGATCCGTCCCTGAGGCCTGCCATACCGGAACCGTCCGCATCCACCACGAAGTTTGGATTTTGAATCAGGTCCACGAGATAATCGGTAACCGCGGCCGCGTTATCGCCTCCGAAGTCCGCGCCCAGTTCCTCCTGAGTTCCGTCTCCGAAGAGCGTGCAGCCGTTTCCGAAATAGAAAGCAGGCAGATACCAGGAATTGGTAAAAGGGAAGGAAACGACGCCCTTTGACAGCATTGCCTCAAGGCTTTTTATATCTTCCTGCGAGAACACGCGCTTATCGTAATACATAAACCAGGTGTTTGTCGTAAAAGGGACCCCGTACAGATATCCGTCCATTGTGACGGAGTTCAGGATCGCCTCACTGGCATTTTCCCTGATCTGCTGTTCGTACTTACCGCCGAACTTCACGAGCGCCTGCGCGTCTGTCATGATCGTGATGTTGTCGTTCGCGTACAGAAAAACATCTGCGCTCGCCTCCGGATCCTGTGCGATCGATGAGGCGGCGGTTGCTTCGTCGGCAATTCCGTACACGAACGTAATATCCCACTCCGGATGCTGGTCCGCAAATGCCGCGCAGCATGTCTGCAGCCACTCACCGGAATCCCTGGATTGGTCCTCCGAAGGCGACCAGACCATCAATCTGACTTTTTCGGCTCCGTCTGCCGGCTGATCCGCGGCGCCGCAGCCGAAGAACACTGCCGAAAGCAGCAAAGCAGCGGCAGCAGCGGCCAGCCGTCTCCATCCGTATTTCATTCAAAACCCCCTTTCCTTGTTTACTGACGTAAATGATGTGTATTGAAAAAAAGCTCTCTTTTATCAAATGTACACCGGTTTTACAATGTGGAGCAATAGCTGAAAGGACGTCATCTATCAAATCGGACAATAATTTTCCAATGTGGAGCAATGGCTGATTTTCAAAGGCCTGCATTCATGCCGGGATGCGCTTGCGGGAGGTCCTGTGGTATACTTGACGTATGTTTGCGGCTGATCACCGGCAGCGAATTCATGCGGACATTCTGTGGCAGTCTCTCATGACCGCCACGGGAATGTGCCGATATTGTTTCATACTGAGATAAACAAAGGAGACCCGCCTATGCGCAAATTCATATCCTGGAATATCGATTCCCTGAACGCAGCCCTGACATCCGACTCACCCCGGGCACAGCTGTCCAGGGACGTGCTGAACACACTGAAGGAGGAGGACGCGGACTTTATCGCGATTCAGGAGACCAAGCTTCCGCCCGGAGGACCGGCCAGAAAACATACGAAAGCCCTGGAGGAGTTTTTCCCCGGCTATCAGGCGGAATGGGTCAGCTCTGTGCCGCCTGCCAGGAAGGGCTATGCCGGGACCATGATCCTCTATAAAGAAGGAATGACGATCGAGAAGATCGTTCCGGAGATCGGGGCTCCTCAGCCTATGGACAAGGAGGGCAGACTCCTGGTCCTGGAGAGCGATGCCTTCTATTTCGCCAACGTCTATACGCCTAATGCCGGCGACGGACTCAAGCGCCTGGGGGACCGGCAGGTCTGGGACAAATGCTACGCGGATTATCTGGCGGACCTGGATCAGAAAAAGCCCGTCATTGCCTGCGGGGACTTCAATGTCGCCCATAAGGAGATCGACCTGGCCCATCCGGAGAGCAACCACATGTCGCCGGGCTTTACCGATGAGGAGAGAGAAGGCTTTACCAGCCTGCTGGGCAGAGGCTTTGTCGATACATTCCGCTATATCCACGGGGATGTGAAGGATGTCTATTCCTGGTGGGCCCAGCGGGTCAGGACCAGCAAGACCAACAACTCGGGATGGAGGATCGACTATTTCCTGGTCAGCGACCGCATCAAGGATCAGGTCAGACGGTCCGAGATGATCGACTCCGGCCCCCGCCAGGACCATACGCCGATCCTGCTGGAAATTGAGATATAATACCTGCGGGCCACTATCACCGTGTAACAGTTCGACGAATGAAGGAGACAGCCGGATGAGCCTGTACGCCATCGGCGATCTGCACCTGCACTACCAGTCCGTGCTGAAAGCACCCGGGCAGCTGCACGACCGCGTCTGGAAAAACCATGAAGAGAAGTTCCGTAAAAACTGCGGAAAACTGCTGACCGAAGAGGACACCCTTGTCCTGGTCGGGGACCACAGCTGGGGGAAGAACCTGTCTGAATGCGAGCTGGACCTGCAGTACATCTGCGACCTGCCCGGCCGGAAGATCCTGACGAGGGGCAAC
>CAMMZE010000094.1 GCA_946529195.1 uncultured Lachnospiraceae bacterium | reverse complement strand
CGCACTGGAGAACCAGGCTGACGGCCTCGGGAATGGTCATGAAATAGCGGATGATGTCCGGGTGGGTGACGGTGACCGGGCCGCCTTCCGCGATCTGTCTGCGAAAGATGGGGATCACAGACCCGTTGCTGCCCAGAACATTGCCGAAGCGGACCGCCGCGAATACGGTATCTGACCGTTGGGCCATGCACTGGATGATCATTTCGCAGACCCGCTTGGTCGCGCCCATGACATTGGTGGGGCGGACAGCCTTGTCCGTGGATATGAGAACCATCTTTTCTGCTTTGTAACGGTCTGCAGCCAAGGCAACGTTGCGGGTACCGAATATATTATTCTTAACCGCGTCGTGTGTGCTTTCCTCCATGAGGGGCACATGCTTGTGAGCTGCCGCGTGAAAGACCAGGTTGGGACGGAAGGTCTCAAAGAGGCTCATGACACGCTCTTCATCACGGATGGAACCAATCTGCACGTCCAGATTCAGATTCGGATGGAACTTGTGCAGCTCGTTCTGCACCTCATAGGCATTGTTTTCATAAATATCAAAGATGACCAGTTTAGCCGGCTCGTGCATAGCAACCTGCCTGCAGAGCTCGCTGCCGATGGAACCGCCGCCGCCTGTGACCAGGACGGTCTTGCCGTGGACATAATCCATGACTTCTTCGATCTTGAGATCCACCGGATCGCGGCCCAGCAGCTCCTCAATCTCCACATTGCGGAGCATGGAAACGCTGACTTCATCGTTTACTATCTGATAGATGCCGGGCAGAGCCTTGATCTTGCAGCCTGTCTGCTGGCAGATCTCCAGAAGCTCCTTGCGGCGGTCGCCGGTCAGGCTGGGGATGGCGATGACAATCTCTTCGATCCCGTACTTTTCCGCGCAGCGGGGGATATCTCTCATGCCGCCCACGATGGGAATACCGTGCAGGAGGGTTCCTCTTTTGCCTCTGTCATCATCGATGATACAGGGAATCTCTCTGCGCAGATGCTTGCTGTTTTTCATTTCCCTTACAATCATAAATCCCGCTGCCCCGGCGCCAACGATCATGGTCCGGACCTTCGGGAGATCTTTCATATCAAAAATATTGTGCTTGGCAATCCGCAGAAAGCGGTAGGAAAAACGCACCAGGGTCGTGATCATACCCAGCAAAAAAATATAGATCAGCGGGTAGCTGCGGGGAATGGGAAGTCCCAGCAGACGCATGCCGACCCCCTGCACGACGGTGGAAAGAATGATGGCAATGATCGTGTTGCGTGCTTCCACCGTGCTGGCGAATCTCCAAAGGGTTGTATATAAGCTGCACAAGGCAAATATAAAAATCGTGCAGATCACATTGATCCACCAATACTGATTGATTGTGTTGAGAAACTGCGGGTCTATGGAGCTGAAGCTGAAATCACACCGGATGTAAAGGGCTCCTGCCATGGAAATGACCACCGCAAAAGCATCAATCACGGCCAGCAGTCCCCCGCGCAGCAGCATCTCTTTATTGCTGAATCTCTGGGTAAACCAGTCCATTTATATCATTCCTGTCTGTTCATTCTTGTGCCTTACCTGTCTCCCTGCACTTTTAGTCTCTGTCTGTACTGCCCTGTCTCTTTTATGTCATGCAGGAATGAGACCTGGCATATCATTACGCTATTCCACGTCTGCAGCTTTGGTTCTGCAGACTATAGTCTGTCCGTATCTGCCGGTTGTATCTTCTGCCTTTACATTGACCCGGAAGTAGTACTCGGTGTCAGGGAGCAGTCCCTCGACTCTGGCGCAGGGTTCGGTCACTGCGTCGATCATATCCACATATTCCCAGATCCCGTTTTCATAACGCTCGACCAGATAATCGGCCGCGTAGATATTTTCCTCCCAGTAAAGGAATACCCAGTCGCTGCCGGCGGCTTCCTGTCTGAGTCCGCGGATCCTGCGGCGCTGTGCGTGGTCTTCCTCCGCTGCCAGAACCGGTGCCTGGGAAAGCCAGGACATATATTCGCTGCAGCGTTCATGCTCGATTGCGATTCTGTTCTCTTCCTGCACTCTGCTTGTGATCGCCCGGTCCAGAATGATCCGGACAGCTTTCTGTCCGTAGCTGTAATAGCCGGGATGGTACTGATACTCTTTTTCTCCTTCCCAGAGGATAGCGACATCAAAGACGTCTACCGGGAAAGGAATGATATGGCATCCCTTTGCTGCATTCTCAATCTCTGTGAAAAGGAAGCGCATCAGCATATTGCAGCGGCCGATGCGGACGCTGTTTTCGTAGGTTCTGAATACATCTCCGTCCAGGTATACCGCGGAGGAATAGTGCTCATTTACGATGAGCTCCTGCGGTGCGTATACCTCCAGGATCTGTGCCACAGTGATGCCGATTACAGCCTTCCAGCGGTTTCTGCTGCACTGAAGGGGATCTGCCTCGTCTTCCCGCGGGCCTTCCAGCATCCCTGTATCCTGCAGATCGATCAGGAGATAGTCAGCTTTTTTATCAAAAAGCGGCTTCAGATACTCTCTGACTGCCCTCTCATCCTCTTCCCGGCTGCTTTTGCTGTCCAGAACAATCTGTCTGATGCCCGAAAATGGCAGCTGCGCCTCGAAGCGGCTTTCCGGTGCCGGGAGAAAATCTGCTGCTACATAATCGCCCAATATAGAATAACTATTCATTGCACTCATCCTTACTTATGGTCTCTAGTCAAAATGGCTGCGTTCTCAGTCTTTCTTTTCTATGCGGCGGACCCTTCTGACGCTGCCCGGTGCTGCTTTTTTGACAGTTCCTGCGGCTAGAGCCCCGGCCGCATCCTTTGCCTCATGTGTTCTGGGGGTCTCTTCTGCACCTGCTGTGCCACGGACATGTGTCCCGGGAATATGCCGGTCAGCAGGGGACTGGGCCGCTGCTGATGCAACGGATGCTGCGGTCTGAGCTGCAGTTCCTGCGGACTGGGCTGCTGCCCCTGCGGGCTGCAGGTCAGCGTCCGGCTTTACTGCCTGTTCAAAGGCCAGAGCGATGGCATCTGCCACATCGGTTCCGACCTGCTCATAATCCTCTTCGTCGATTTCCTGATAGAAGACGGACAGGTCCGGTTCTGCTTTTCTGCCTTTCTTCTCCGGAGCGGCAGCTGCTGCCTGCTCTGGCTGTGGTTCATTGTTTTCAGGAGCCGCAGCCTCTTCAGCTGCTGTCTCTGTGATTTCATCGGCTGCTGCCTGTTCGGATGCAGCATTGATGCTTTCAGGCACTGCAGACTCTTCTGCAGCTGCCTCGATGACTTCAGTTGCCGCCTGGGGCTCCTGGTCAGTTGCAGTCTCTGTCTGCTGCTCTGCCTCCTGACCGGCCTGTGGCCAGTCCTCGGTCAGTGCGGCAACGGCCTCTGCAAGATCTGCCTCAGAAACCATATCTTCTTTCGGAAGGGTATCCGCAGACTTGTCTGCCGCTTCCTCTGCCGTCTGCCAGACAGCCTTTTCCACAGATGCTTCGGCTGTTTCTGTTACAGGCTCTTCTCCCGCTGCAGGTCCGGACACTTCCTCCGCTGCAGCTTCTGCCTCTGCAGAATCTTTCTCTTCTGCAGAAGTTTCTTCCATTTCCGGAGTCTCTCCGAATGCAGCGGCGTTTTTCTCCTTTTTGGAGATATACAGATACAAGAAGAGAAGCAGTATGATGGCAATCACACATACTACAATGATAGCGATGGAAGTCGCGCCGAATTCAAACATAAATGGTTCCTCCTTCTCTTCCTGCTTCCTGATTTTTAAAATTTACAGCATACGGCTGCCGTCTTCTGATAGAAGCACATTGTAACTCACCGTATATCATATCATATATTCTCTACATCTGCACATCTTTCTTTGCTTTTAATAGGAAGAGCAATTGTCTTTTTTGAGGTACTATCCCTGTTTTTTTATCATGTGTTAATGAATCTGCAGCGTTTTGCCGCTCTCTGCAGAAAATCGATTTCTGATGCAAGATTTTTCTTATATTTTATGCTTTTGTGGTACAATGAAGGAAATCAGGTTCGGAGGAGGAAAATGACTATGATTTCTTGGAAAAATTTTGATGAACTTTCTTCTTATAAAAAGCTGGAGGCGCTGAAAGGCGCGGCTGATATCAAGACGGCCATGGCCGGTGAAGCCGGCGGCGAGCGTGTTGCCGCTTACTGCGCGCCGATGGCTGCAGGGATGGTATTCAATTATGCAGCACGTCCGGTCAATGATGAGATTCTGGAGGCTCTTGGCGAGCTGGCAAAAGAAGCCCAGCTGACTGAGAAATATGCCGCTCTTTACAATGGTGAAATGATCAATACCGGCGAGAAGCGTCTGGTGCTCCATCACCTGACCCGCGGCCAGCTGGGCGATGATGTGATCGCTGATGGCGTGAATAAGAGAGAATTTTACCTGACCCAGCAGAAGCGGATCGCTGCGTTTGTTGAAAAAGTTTACAGCGGCGAGATTGCCAATGAAGCTGGTGAGAAGTTTACTACAGTTGTTCAGATCGGCATCGGCGGCAGCGACCTGGGGCCCCGCGCCATGTATCTGGCTCTGGAGAACTGGGCTAAGAAAAATGGCTGCTTCAATATGGAAGCCCGCTTCATCAGCAATGTTGACCCGGATGATGCCAGTGCAGTTCTTTACGGCATCGATGTAGCCCATTCTATTTTCATCCTGGTGTCCAAGTCCGGCACCACTCTGGAGACTCTGACCAACGAAAGCTTTGTGAAGAATGCTCTGAAGAATGCAGGCCTGAATCCGGCCAAGCATATGATCGCAGTAACCAGCGAGACTTCTCCGCTGGCTAAGAGCAGTGATTATCTGGATGCCTTCTTTATGGATGACTACATCGGCGGCCGCTATTCCTCCTGCTCCGCAGTAGGCGGCGCTGTCCTTTCCCTGGCATTTGGTCCGGAAGTATTTGCCCGTTTCCTGGATGGTATGGCTGAGCAAGATGCCATGGCCAAGAATCCTGATATTTTGCAGAATGCGGACCTGCTGGATGCCCTGATCGGTGTCTATGAGAGCAATGTCATGGGATGGCCTACGACAGCTGTACTGCCTTATTCTCAGGCACTCTCCCGCTTCCCTGCCCACCTGCAGCAGCTGGATATGGAGTCCAACGGCAAGAGCGTCAACCGCTTCGGCCAGCCGATCAGCTACACGACCGGCCCCGTTATTTTCGGCGAACCCGGCACCAACGGACAGCATTCCTTCTACCAGCTTCTTCACCAGGGCACCCATATCATTCCCCTGCAGTTCATCGGCTTCCGTCAGAATCAGATGGAAAATGATGTAGTGATCGAGGGCACAACCAGCCAGCAGAAGCTGAGCGCCAACGTAGCTGCCCAGATCATGGCCTTTGCCTGCGGCAAGGACGATGACAACCGCAACAAGTACTTCGCAGGCGGCAGACCTTCCAGCATCATCGTCGGCGACCGCCTGACACCGGAAGCGCTCGGCGCCCTGCTTGCCCATTATGAGAACAAGGTTATGTTCCAGGGATTTATCTGGAATCTCAACTCCTTCGACCAGGAAGGCGTGC
>CAMMZE010000093.1 GCA_946529195.1 uncultured Lachnospiraceae bacterium | reverse complement strand
CATGCAGTCCATGGAGACACATGCTGACATTCTGATCGATATGAGCGGAGAAGCCTTAAGCAGCATCGGCGGCAGCCTGTCGATGGACATGGATCTGGATATGCAGTCGACCTCTGATCCGATCGCCAGCTATGTCAAAGGAACATTAACAGCGCTGATCATGAACACAGACATTGAATCTTACACGGTGCTTGGAGAGAAGGATGAACTGCTGACTTATGTAGGCAATCAGGGCCAGTGGACATTGCAGAGGGTACCATTTGATCAGAGCGCAGCCGAATCTCTGGATAATAGCGCAGATGAACTTCTGAAGAATATCGACAGCATCACTCTTGCGGAGGAAACTGTTAATGTGGATGGGATAGAAGCATACCTTCTGTCCGGTACGATCACAGGGGAAGATGTCACGGAACTGATGGGCGCTGCCGGCAGCATCGTAGGAGACTATACGGGAGGCAGCCAGATAGACCTTTCGGGACTTAGTGTTGATATCGAATATGCGGTTTCTAAAGATGATATACTGCCTCTTTATACGGATCTTACTTTCCACGGCACGGAGGGACTGACTGGCACAGAGGAGGTTCAGATCACCGGGATGACCATGAAAATGACCTATACGGGCTATGATACGGTAGACAGCATCACGGTTCCCCAGGAGGTCATCGACAAGGCGCAGGAGATAGATGTCGGACAGCAATAATAATTATGTGTATACAAGAAATAATAGCGGACTTTTTCCTGTAAAGGTGGTACAATAGAATCAAGAAATGAATGAAAGAGGAGGAACTGTATTTTGGGTAAAGAAATGATTGCAATGCTGCTCGCCGGCGGACAGGGCTCCAGGCTTCATGTGCTGACACAGAAGCTTGCCAAACCCGCTGTTCCGTTTGGGGGCAAGTACCGTATCATCGACTTTCCGCTTTCTAATTGTGTGAATTCCGGGATTGACACGGTAGGTATTCTCACTCAGTATCAGCCGCTGGTACTCAATGAGTATATCGGAAACGGTCAGCCCTGGGATCTGGACAGACTGCACGGGGGTGTGCATGTTCTCCCGCCGTATCAGCAGGCTTCAGGCTCAGACTGGTACAAGGGAACAGCAAATGCGATCTACCAGAACCTCAGCTTCATTGAGTCCTATGATCCGGAATATGTCATCATCCTTTCCGGCGATCAGATCTGCAAGCAGGACTACAGTGATTTCCTGAGATTCCACAAGAAGAAAAATGCGGAGTTCAGCGTAGCTGTTATGGAAGTTCCGTGGGAGGAGACCCACCGCTTCGGTCTTGCCGTAACAAGGGAAGACGACAGCATTATTGAGTTCCAGGAGAAGCCTAAGGATCCCAAGTCCAATCTGGCCTCCATGGGAATCTATATTTTCAATTGGGATATTTTAAAGAAATATCTGATCGAGGACGAGGCAGATCCGAATTCTGAGAACGACTTCGGTAATAATATCATCCCCAACCTGCTCAAGGACGGACGCCGTATGTACGCTTACCATTTCCAGGGTTACTGGAAGGATGTCGGAACCATTCCGGCTCTCTGGGAAGCAAATATGGAGGTTCTGGATCCGGAGCACAGCGGCATTAATCTTTTTGATGATGACTGGAAGGTCTACAGCCGCAACAGCGGTATGCACGGACATACTGTCAGCGCGGACGCGGTTGTCAGAAATTCCATGATCACTGACGGCTGCAGGATCAAAGGAACTGTCAGACATTCCATCCTTTTTGCCGGCGTAACCGTAGAGGAAGGCGCTGTTGTTGAGGATGCGGTTATCATGGGCGGTACCGTGATCAAGAAAGGTGCAGTTGTAAAGCATTGTATTATTGCTGAAAATGTTGTAATAGGCGAAGGCGCCGTAGTCGGCGAGATTCCCACTGACGGCGGAAATGGCGGAGTAGCAACGATCGCGGCAGGCGTTTATGTCGGCGACGGAGCAAAGATCAGCCCGGATGCGCTGATCGATGAAAATGTAAAGGATGGTGAAGTAAGATGATCAATGTAAATACTGATGCGCTTGCTGTCATTTTCCCGAATACATATGACAAGTATCTGCCGGAGATGACCAGTATGAGGCTGATGGCTTCCATCCCCTTTGCAGGCCGTTACCGTCTGATCGACTTCCTGCTTTCAAGCATGGTAAACGGAGGCATTGACAATGTTGCCATTCTTGTTACCAAGAACTATCATTCCCTGACAGACCATCTGGGCTCCGGACGTGAGTGGGATCTGGCCCGCAAATACGGCGGACTGAATGTATTCCCGCCTTACGCGGTAGAGAGCCTGGGCGTATATCACGGCTGGATCCAGGGACTTGAGAGTATCCGCAACTATCTGGTTGACCAGAAGGAAAGATATGTGGTAATCTCCGATTCCTATATCGCGATGAATTTTGACTTTGCGGATTTGATCGAGAAGCACGCCGAGAGTGGTGCAGATGTAACCATCGCCTACAAGAGAGAGCCGATTCCGGAGGAGCTTCTGGAGAATACAGATCCTTCCAAGGGTATGTATTACACGCTCGATCTGAATGGAAAGAAAGTTATCAATATCAATATCAATCCTAAAGTTGAGGGTGATCAGAACTATTCTCTGGATACCTTCATCGTCAGCAGAGAGTGGCTGATCCGCATCATTGATGAGGCATACATCCGCGGAGATACCTTCTTTGTAAGAGACATCCTTGGAAAGAGAGGAGCGGAGTTTGATATCCGCGCCTATGAGTACACCGGATACACAGCCCGCATTACCGGTATGCGCAGCTACATGAAGGAGAACATGGAGCTCCTCAAGGAAGAGAACCTGGATGCTCTCTTCTCCGGCAATCCGGTTTATACCAAGATTCGTGACGATAATCCTACGGTATACCACGGCGATACCAAGGCCAGCAATGTCATGGTTGCTGACGGCTGTGAGATCCAGGGTGAGATCGAAAACAGCATCCTCTTCCGAGGCGTCAAGATCGGCAAGGGAGCAAAGGTGCGCAACAGTATCCTCCTGCAGGATACCGTGATCGGGGACAATGTTGAGCTCGATCATGTAATTACCGACAAGGGTGTTACGATCACTGCATCCAAGAGCCTGCGCGGCTCGGAGTCCTTCCCTGTTTATATCGAGAAGGGCAAGAAAATCTGACGATTGTCATATGAATTGCAGCGGAGTCTGCAGCCAGAAGGGCTGCAGACTCCTTTTTTCATGTATAAAAATAAAAAATGAGATTCTTTGATGAATATTTATGTTCCAGTTTCTGTTAAACTGTGATAAAATAGGAATCAGCTATGCAGAACTATACAGAAATGAGGAGGTAGTATTAATATGAACAGCTTGATGTACATCGCTGTTGCAGCAGGCGTGCTGGCACTGATCTACGCTCTGGTGCTGACAGCAAGAGTGCAGAAGCAGGATGAGGGGACGGACCGCATGAAGGAGATTGCTTCTGCTATCGCAGAGGGAGCAAGAGCTTTCCTTTTCTCCGAGTACAAGGTCCTGGTAATTTTCATTGTAGTATTGTTTGTTGTTCTCTGCCTGATCAGAAATCCTGCCACAGCGGTATGTTTCCTCTGCGGCGCGGCTCTTTCGATCGCAGCAGGCTATGCAGGTATGAATGTGGCTACTAAGGCCAATGTCAGAACTGCTAATGCTGCAAGAACAGGCGGACTGGTAAAGGCACTTACAGTTGCTTTCTCCGGCGGCGCTGTTATGGGTATGTGCGTGGCAGGTCTCGGCCTTCTGGGCGTCAGCCTGATCTACGCAATCACCGGAAATGCAGACATCCTTTTCGGATTCAGCCTTGGTGCATCTTCCATCGCTCTGTTTGCCCGTGTCGGCGGCGGTATCTACACCAAAGCAGCTGACGTCGGCGCAGACCTGGTAGGTAAGGTTGAGGCTGGTATCCCCGAGGATGACCCTCGTAACCCTGCCGTTATCGCAGATAACGTAGGTGATAATGTCGGCGACGTAGCAGGTATGGGCGCTGACCTTTTCGAGTCCTATGTAGGATCTCTGATTTCTGCGATTACTCTTGGTATCGCAGCAGCAAACGGAGATATGGAGCTTGCCAAGATGCAGGCTATTTTCCCTGCTCTGCTTTCCGCACTGGGTATCGTAGCTTCTATCCTTGGTACTTTCATGGTAAAGACCAAAGAGGGCGGCAACCCGCAGAAGGCACTTAACCGCGGTACTTATACCGCTTCAGCTATTGTTGTAATCGGCGCCATCGCACTCAGCCTTGGCTATCTGAAGTCTTCCGGTCCCGCAATCGCTATCATCGCGGGCCTGATCGTCGGCCTGATCATCGGTACCGTAACCGAGATTTATACTTCAGGCGATTACCGTTTTGTTAAGAAGATCGCAGGACAGTCTGAGACAGGTTCCGCGACTACGATCATTTCCGGTCTTGCTGTTGGTATGCAGTCCACAGCAGTTCCGATCATTCTGATCTGTATCGGTATCTTCGTAGCATTCCATTTCTGCGGCCTGTACGGCATCGCTCTGGCTGCAGTCGGCATGCTTTCCACTACAGGTATCACCGTAGCCGTTGACGCTTACGGTCCGATCGCTGACAACGCCGGCGGTATCGCCGAGATGTCCGATCTGGATGAGTCCGTACGTGATATCACAGACTCTCTGGACGCAGTCGGCAACACCACAGCTGCTATGGGTAAGGGATTTGCCATCGGTTCTGCCGCTCTGACAGCTATGGCCCTGTTTATGTCCTATGCAGACGCAGTTAAGCTTTCCGCTATCAACATTCTCAATCAGACGACCATCATCGGTCTCCTGATCGGCGGTATGCTTCCTTTCCTCTTCTCCGCATTCACCATGGAGTCCGTATCCAAGGCAGCGTATAAGATGATCGAGGAAGTAAGACGTCAGTTCCACACCAACCCTGGTATCCTGGCTGGTACCTCCAAGCCGGATTACAAGACCTGCGTAGCCATCTCTACACAGGCAGCCCTTCACGAGATGATCGTACCCGGCATCATGGCCGTAGCAGTTCCGATCGTGGTAGGCGTACTCTTCGGTACAGAAGCAGTCGGCGGTATGCTGGCAGGCTCCCTGGTAACCGGTGTACTGATGGCCATCTTCATGTCCAACGCCGGCGGCGCATGGGACAACGCTAAGAAGTATATCGAGAACGGCAACCACGGCGGCAAGGGCAGCGACGCCCACAAGGCAGCCGTAGTCGGCGACACAGTCGGCGACCCGTTCAAAGACACATCAGGACCTTCCATCAACATCCTGATCAAGCTCATGACCATCGTAGCACTCGTATTCTACGGAATCTTTATTGGAGTGCTTGTTTAGGCGCGTAAGCATGAGCCATGCATAAACAGAAATATCCCCACACGCATTATGCTTGCATAAAAGCGTGTGGGGATATTTCTGTTTATATACGGCGATAGCCGCGACCGTGAATAAAATGCGAAGCATTTTATGAACCGGCGGCATAGCGAAAGCCACTTGCATTTTGCCGTTGAATTTTCCTGCTTTTATTAGTATGATAATG
>CAMMZE010000092.1 GCA_946529195.1 uncultured Lachnospiraceae bacterium | reverse complement strand
AGCTGGAAGCCATCTGCAAGAGAATCTATCACGCAGACGGCGTAGAGCTGACCAATGCTGCTAAGAAGCAGGCCAAACAGCTGACTGATCTGGGATTTGCAGGCATGCCCATCTGCATGGCCAAGACCCAGTATTCCTTCTCCGATGATCCCACCCTGCTCGGCGCCCCCAAGGGCTTTACTGTGACTGTCAGAAACCTTAAGGTATCTGCAGGCGCAGGCTTTATCGTAGCCCTGACCGGAGATATCATGACCATGCCCGGCCTGCCTAAGGTTCCCGCTGCAGAGAAGATCGACGTGGATGAGAACGGCGTGATCACCGGACTCTTCTAAAGAGCAGGAGAATCAGAAAAATGACATCTTTTACGGATAAGAGCATCCGGCAGTTTTCGGAAGAACTTGCTTCCCCCGCACCCGTTCCGGGCGGCGGCGGTGCCAGTGCCCTGATCGGGGCGGTTGGGATCGCCCTGGGCGACATGGTTGGCGAGCTGACTGTCGGCAAGAAGAAATACGCAGACGTAGAAGATGAGATCCGTGAACTCATGGCGCGCGCGCAAAAGCTGCGCGCGCGTTTTCTGGAACTCATTGACGCGGACGCAGAAGCATTTGCGCCACTGGCAGCAGCCTACCGGATTCCCAAGGATGCGCCAGGAAGGGCAGAGACCATGGAAAAGGCCCTGCACGGGGCCGGAATGGTTCCCCTGGAGATCATGCGGGCCAGCATAGAGGCGCTGGAAATCACAGAAGTTTTTGCAGAGAAAGGTTCCCGCCTGGCGGTATCGGATGCCGGCTGCGCGGCAGCAGCCTGCAAGGCAGCCCTGCAGGGGGCATACCTGAACGTCATCATCAATACAAAATCAATGAAAGACCGCTCCTTTGCACAGGAGCTGCAAGAAGAAGCAGACAGGCTGCTTGGGCAGGGGTCTGCACTGGCAGATCAGATCTACCAGACCGTGGCAGATGGGCTGCGGGGATAAAAATACCAGACCGTGGCAGATGAGCTGCGGGGATAAAAAACACAAGAAGGCATAAGAAGGATAGAGAAAGAGGAGAATATGGCAGAAGTATTACGCGGAGCACCGGTCATTCAGGCAATGAAAGAGAGACTGATCCCTGAGGTAGAAAAGCTGAAAGAAAAGGGGATTGTCCCTACACTGGCTATTGTGCGTGTTGGCGAGAGGCAGGAAGACCTTGCCTATGAACGCGGCGCGAAAAAACGTTTTGAGACGATCGGCGCACAGATCCGCATCGTGGCACTTCCCGGAGATATTTTGCCGGAAGACTTTGACAAAACCATCCGGGACCTGAATGAAGACACTTCTGTTCATGGCATCCTTGTATTCGCACCTCTGCCGGACCATCTTGGCAAGAACAGGGCCAGAAATCTGGTGGATCCCAAAAAGGATGTAGACAGCTGCACTGAGGCTTCCCTGGCGGGGGTATTTACTGGCAGCGGAACAGGGTATCCACCCTGCACAGCCCAGGCCGTGATGGAAATCCTGCATTACTATGGGGTACCGGTGGAAGGAAAAAAGGCCGCAGTTATCGGCAGATCCCTGATCATCGGCCGGCCGGCCGCCCAGCTTCTCATGGCTGAGAACGCCACGGTTGTCAACCTTCACAGAAAGACAAAAGATCCTGAGAAAATCGCGGCAGAAGCAGACATCCTGGTTGCAGCCTGCGGTGAACTCCGACTTGTAGGCGCTGACTATACCAATCCCGATCAGGTCGTGATCGACGTCGGTGTCAACTGGGATCCGGACAAAGGCGGTATCGCCGGAGACGTAGACTTTGACGCGGTAGAGCCGGTTGTGAAAGCAATCACGCCCGTACCCGGCGGCGTCGGCAGCGTAACCACCAGCGTGCTGGCCAGCCATGTCATCGACGCAGCCAAGAAGGCGGCAGGGATGTAAGATGCGGGGGGCCAATCCTCTGATATGACAAAAAGAACCTGCGAAGGGTAGGAAATAAGCCCTTTCGCGGGTTCTTTTTCGATTCTTTTTGATTCAAAGTCTGGTGAGAAGCCGGGACTATGCAATAGACGGAGGCATACCACAAACAAACTTATAAAGCCTTTATTCCTCCGGCAGTCCCAGCACTTGACATACAGTTTCTACGCCGGCCCGGATGCAGTCGGGGCAGGAGCAGAGCACTTTGCCGGTGTCTGCGCCTTTGAGCTCCCGGCAGATGGTGCCGCCGGTCTTCTGACGGAAACATTCCGTCATCTGAACAGCTATTTTGTAATTGGCTGCCTTGGAACGGGGAGCCTCCAGGTCGCCGTCGCTCTTTGCCAGGCCCAGAGTCATCAGGGCACCGGAGAGGGCACCGCAGCGTCCGCTCATATCGCCCATGCCCAGGCCGAAGGGCTCAGCCATTTTAAAGGCTGTTTCAGGATCAGCGCCTAGCTGCTCAGCAAAGGAACAGACTACGGCCTGACAGCAGTTGTAATTCTTGTTATGCAGATCAATTGCCATTTCTTTTTTTGTCATAGGGAACTCCTCATTAAATAATATTATTTACTTGTCTGGCAGGATTTCAATCCAGTAGCCGTCAGGGTCTTCGATAAAATAAATGCCCATGGACGGATTTTCAAAGCAGATGCAGCCCATTTCCTCATGATGGCGGTGGGCAGCGTCAAAATCATCCGCAATCAGAGCCAGGTGATACTCGATCTCACCCAGATCGTAAGGCTCGGTGCGGTCCTTGAGGTATGTCAGCTCCAGCTTAAAGCCTGTCCGGTGGTCTCCCAGATAGATGATGGTAAAGTCAGGTTTGTCATTGATCTTAACCGGCTCCAGGCCCAGAGCCTCCTTATAAAAAGCAAGACTTTTCTCCAGATCCAGAACATTAAAGTTGAAGTGATCAAAACGATACATGAAACATCCCTCCTTTGTCACTGTTCCTATTATTATACTATATCAGAAGCAAATCCGCTATTTAAAAAGAAATCTATTTCTGTTATAATGCTTCTATCTGTATACAGATATGCTCGGAGAGTATGTTCCGCATATATTCTGCGAGTCAGATTTGATAAAAGAGGTGACAAAAGTGCCGATTAAAATACAGGATAATCTCCCTGCCAAGGAGATATTGGAAAATGAACATATCTTTGTCATGACGCAGACGAGGGCCCTTTCCCAGGATATCCGACCTCTGCAGATTGTGATTTTAAATCTGATGCCGACCAAGATCGAGACGGAGACCCAGATCCTGCGCCGCCTGTCCAATACCCCTCTGCAGATCGAGGTGACCCTCCTGCAGACATCGACCCATGTGGCGGGTCATGTTTCGGAGGACCATATGCTGTCTTTCTATCAGACTTTTGACCAGATCAAAGATGAGAATTATGACGGCATGATCATTACCGGAGCCCCGGTTGAGATGATGGAGTATGAAGAGGTTGAGTACTGGGAGGAGCTCTGCCAGATCATGGAGTGGACCAAGACGCATGTGCATTCCACATTCTACATCTGCTGGGGAGCCCAGGCCGGACTCTACTATCATTACGGCATTCCCAAGTACAAGCTGGATCATAAGATTTCCGGCGTTTTCAAGCATTACATGCTCAACAGCAAGGCCAGACTTTTCCGCGGGTTTGACGATTATTTCTATGTGCCCCATTCCCGCTATACGGAGGTTCGCATCGAGGATATCGAAAAGGTGCCGGAGCTTCGTATTATGGCAGTTTCCGAGGAGGCCGGCGTTTACGTAGTCGGCAGCAATGACGACTCCCAGTTCTTTGTCATGGGCCATTCTGAATATGATGCGGATACTCTGGCCAAGGAGTATTTCCGCGATCTGGGAAAAGGCATGAATCCGGATGTTCCGGCCCACTATTTCCCGGATGATGATCCCTCCAAAGAGCCTATGGTGCGCTGGGCAGCGCACAGCCAGTGGATCTATTCCAACTGGATCAACTATTATGTATATCAGACAACGCCGTATGAGCTGAAGAACGGCGTCTTCATTCCGGCGAAACAATAAGGACTGATGTTATGAATGAATCGTACACCGGACTATCCTCGAAAGAAGTCCGGGACAGAGTGGCGGCTGGTCAGGTCAATGCCGCGGCTGCCAATGTTTCCAAAACAAAAAAACAGATTTTCAAGACCCACCTGCTGACCTACTTTAACTTTCTGAACCTGATTCTGGGAGCGCTGGTGCTGACAACGGGATCTTTCAGAAATATGACCTTCCTGATCACAATTGTGGCAAATTCCGTGATCGGGATTGTGCAGGAGCTGCGAGTCAAGAGCCTGGTCGACAAACTGTCTGTGATCACGGCTTCCAAAGCCCGCGTGATCCGGCAGGAGGGGGAACACGAAATTCCCTTAAATGAGCTGGTTCTGGATGACCTGATCCGATTAGAGAGCGGAGATCAGCTGGGAGCTGACTGTGTGCTCCTTGACGGGCAGGGCGTCGAGGTCAATGAATCTATGATCACCGGTGAGTCTGTACCGGTCAAAAAGAAAGCAGGCGACCAGCTTTTGTCCGGCAGTTTCCTGGTGGCAGGCAGCTGCATAGCCAAAGTTATTCATGTTGGTGAGGACAATTACGCGACCCAGCTGGCCGCGCAGGCAAAGAATAAAAAAAGAGCTTCTTCGGAGATGCAGATTGCCATCAACCGCATCATCAAGACGGTCGGATTTATCATCATTCCGGTCGGCATCATGCTCTTTTTGTCACAGCGGTCGATCGAAGGCATTACCAGAAATGAGCTGATTCTGAATACGGTTTCCGGCGTGATCGGCATGATCCCCGAGGGACTGGTTCTTCTGACCAGTGTTTCCTTTATCGTCGGTGTCGGAAAGCTGGCCATGAAACAGGCGCTGGTCCAGGAGATGGAAGCCATCGAAGCCCTGGCCCGCGTCAATGTGCTCTGCCTGGATAAGACAGGCACCATCACAACCGGTGACCTGGAAGTGGCGCAGATTATACCCTGCGGCAGCATGTCCGAAGAGCAGATCAACATGGCTATGCGGGAGATGACCTACGCATTTGGCGATGTCAACCCTACCCAGCAGGCCCTCAAGAATCATTATCCGGATCATGAAGGCTGGCCGGTCGATGATATTATTCCTTTCTCCTCTGCCAGAAAGTTCCGCGCCGCTGCCTTTGCAGGCGATAAAGGGTCCTATGCCCTTGGCGCGCCGGAGTTTATTATGGGCGGAGAAGGGGCGATTCTGGAAGAATGCAATACGCATGCGGCAAAAGGCTACCGTGTGCTGCTGCTGGCCTCTGTCGACAAGGTTGACACGGGAAGCGGGACGGTGATCGGCCCTAAGCCCCAGGCTATGGTTCTGATCTCAGACTGTGTGCGTCCGGAAGCGGCTTCTACTTTTGCCTATTTCAAATCACAGAATGTGGCCATCAAGGTTATTTCCGGAGATAATCCGGCAACGGTTTCCCAGATCGCGGTCAAGGCGGGACTGGCAGGCGGCGAGCATTATGTAGACGCCCAGACCCTGCCGGAGGATCCCGAAGAGCTGCGTAAAGTCGTTGGCAGATATACGGTATTTGGCAGAGTGACGCCGGAGCAGAAGCAGAGGCTGATCAAGG
>CAMMZE010000091.1 GCA_946529195.1 uncultured Lachnospiraceae bacterium | reverse complement strand
TAATAGATACTTCCACATAGGTCCCGTTCAGGTCATCAGACCCATCCCTGCCGTAATAGAGAGGGCAGCCATTATTATCGGTCTCATAGTACACAGGTTCCCTGCTGACAGATTCTCTGTTTAAGATATCCTCCTTAAGAGCCGCACATTCCGCGTCCACATTGATGGTATAGCCATACAGATTCACGTCAGAAGAAATATGCACAATTCTGCCGTCATCTGCTACAAAAGCTCTGTCACGGAAACGAGTATCATATTCCTCAGCAAGTCCGGCAACATACTCGGAAACCTTGTCGTCATCGATAGCGACTTCCATATCTTCATTGACAGTAATCCAGTCAGTGATTGCAGAACCTTCCAGAACCTCTGTCTGACTGCCGAACTCATAGGTGATCGAAATATTCTGAAAAGCATCCAGCAGCAGCTGTTTGTTTTTCTCCAGAGCCTCTTTCTTCAGTTCGGTCGTATCTGTGGAGACAATCTCGGAAGTATAGACATCCTTTGGAACACTGATTTGCAGGACAGGATTTTCCAGGAAGGTGCCGTTCTCGATTGCACCGTCCAGGACCTTTTCCACATATTCCTGCAGCTTCTGGTCATCGATCTCATTGCCCTGTACCGGATCGACTACCTCATAGAGCTCTGTTTCCTTATTGAGTTCAATATAAGCTTCCGCCGATACAACACGCGGTACGGAAAAGTCCTTGGAGAGGACAAACTTTCCAAGCTGCTCACTGTCATCCGCGTAATAATCGGTCAATTCAAAGCTGGCACTCTCAACAAGCCGATGCAAGGTGGTACTCAGATCATGCTTCTGCTGTTCTTCCTCTTCGATCATATCATTCAGGAAGGCCTGCTCATCAAAATCATGTCCGAAATCTGCCAGAGAACCGGTAAGAACGGTCTGATCTCCTTCGGTCAGCTCCACCCTGGCCCCGACCAGCTTATCATTGATATTTTTGGCGACCTCTTCCACCGGTTTCCCGGAAATGTCTTCGCCATTGAGTTTGGTTCCCTCTAAAAATCCGTCAACGCTGCGCACCCTGTGAATCCCGCCTGCCACCGAGGCAATTACAAGAAGGCAGAGCACCGCGATCAGAAGAACTCCTCTGGTCTTCTGGTTCAATCTATGTAAATATCTGAGAAACTTCAAAACAATCTTCCTTCTGATAGGATCAGTGATCCCTGCGGCAGGCTTCCTCCAGCCGGCTGATCACGATCTCAAGCGCCTTGATCCGCGCATACTTTTTGTCATTGGACTCCAGGATGTACCATGGTGCAAAGGAGCTGTTGGTCTTTTCCAGCATCTCATCCACGGCCCCCTCATAGAGATCCCACTTTTCGCGGTTTCTCCAGTCCTCTTCTGTTATTTTCCACTGTTTTTCCGGTGTATTCTGCCGGTCTGTAAAGCGGACCAGCTGTGTTTCCTTGTCGATCTGTACCCAGAATTTAATGATCACAGCGCCCCAGTCGTCCAGTTCCTTTTCAAACTCATTGATTTCATTGTAAGCTCTCTGCCAGTCATTTTCCGAGCAGAAACCCTCCAGACGCTCTACCATGACCCGGCCGTACCAGCTCCGGTCAAAGATACTGATATGTCCGTCTTTGGGCAGTCTCTTCCAGAATCTCCACAGGTAGAACCTGGCCTTTTCATGCGGTTCGGGCGCCGGAATGGGCTCCACCTCATAACCGCGCGGATCCAGAGCTGCCGTGATCCGCTTAATGTTGCCGCCCTTGCCGGCGGCGTCCCAGCCCTCATAGACAATGACCACCGGGATCTTGCGCCTGTAAATCTCATTATGCAGCTGGCTCAGGCGGTCCTGCAGCTTGTCCAGCTTCTTCTTGTATACTTTTTCATCCAGGATCTTGTCATCCAGGGAGACCGCAGAAAGCTTTGCCGCAGGCTCCAGAGGAAACCTGTTCTGCCGGATCGGCGCTGCCTGCGAAGCATTCTTCAGTGCCGTGCTGATTCCCTGATTGAGAAAGCGCAGCACCTGCAAAAGTCCCCACTTGCTGTCACCCGAATCAATAATATACCAGGGCGCCCCTGTACCTGACGTATCAGAAAGATAGCTGTCATAGATCTTCTGATAGTCTTCATAATGAGAATTCTCAAACCAGTCGGCATCTGTCACGCGCCAGCTGGTGTTGTCATCCTTTTCCAGTTCTTTCAGACGGTTCTTCTGCTCTTTGCAGCTGATATCGCAGAAAAACTTCATGATCAGATAGCCGTTGTCGATCAGGGCCCGCTCTGTGCGGATGATACTCTCGACGCGCTTTTTATACTGATCCGGACTGAGTTCCTCCTTCATCAGACCGTCTGTGATCTCTTCCATCCAGTAGCGGTCATAAAAGGTAAACTTGCCTTCTTCCGGGATCTCCTGCATATAGCGGTAGAGAAATGGATACCTCTTCTCCTCTCTGGTCGGAGCGGCCATGGATACGACATGGAAAAAGCGGGGATCCAGTTCCCTGATCACCCTGCCCAGCATCGTTCCCTTGCCGGCAGCCCCCCAGCCTTCAAAAATGACCATGACCGGAAGCTTCCGCTCTTTGATCTGCATCTGATAAGCTGCCAGCTGCTCCTGCTGCAGCTTTATCTCTTTTTTGAGTTCCTTCTCATCCGGCTTCGCAGCCCTGACAAAATCCTTCAGCATACGGCTCTCCCCTTCTGCACGGACTAAGATCTGAAAAAGTAAATTATATTATAACAGACAGTCCATGCCCCCGCAAGGGCAGACTGTCCGTCTTTTTACTTATTTTCAGAGATATTTCTCAATATCCTTCATATTTTTCTCCCTCTCATAAATGACATATTCATCATTTTCTGTCGGGTTCTTCCTGTAATCTTCAAAATAGGCAAAGCAGGCTTTCATATAACGGCAGCATTCCTGCCATTCCTTCTCCTGCTTTTCGGTCAGCTGCGTCGGCTGCAGGTCATAGCGGTCTGTCAGGTACTTTGCCAGGAAATCCGTAAACTTCTTCTGGCCGGTCATCATCAGATGGTCTGAATTGTGGAAGTCATCCGGCTTATGAATATCTGCCTCTTCGCAGTAATCATCCAGATCCACATATTCAAATCCATACTCCCCGACAATCTCTGCTGCCCGGTTGCAGCGCTCTAAGGCCTGCACGCTCTTTTTCCCTACCACCTGGTGAGGGAAACGGACAAAGAGAATGTGCTCGATTCCGGAATTCTGGCAGTCTTCCAAAAACTCCCGCAGATACTTCTCCGCCTCCGGATTCAGCTCTTTCTTTTTATCAGGGTCATAATCCCGCTGCTTGGTGTCCATCTTTTGGTGAGCTGTATGAGAAAAGCTGCCTTTGAGCAGAGAGTAACCCCGCATATCCATTTTCAGCATGGTCAGGGCATTTTTCATCCTGTCTCTGGACTGCCACCCCCCATGATACTTGATGATGGGAAAAAAGTAAGAGAGCTTGTCATCTGTCCCGTACTTTTCAACCAGTTCCATCTTTTCAGACAGCAGCTTCATATTGTCCGCCAGATAACGGACGGAAGCTTCTTTATAAAGCATGTCATCCCCGTAGACCACGCCGTTTGTCTCTACCACAAGAACCTTCGGTTTCTGGGTCCGCAGGATTTCCTTCAGCTCATATTTCCAGAAGGTTACCGGGTTGGCTGCATAAGCATAGGGATAGCTGGTAACTCCGGTCTTCTCATAAAATTCCACCGCGCTGAAATCCGAATAAACTTCACTGGCTCCCAGCACAACGACATCCAGAGAATTCGGATCTTCCAGTTCAAATCCGCGCAGGCGGATCGAATTGTTGCCGGTATCCTTCATATAGTAACGCTGAGACAGGCCCAGAATGACTGCCAGTACCAGCACCAGGGAAATGATCTTGATCAGTCTTTTTATGTATGTCTTTTTCATCCGTATTATCTCCTCTGCTGCTGACCCCTGTTAAAACTGCATGTATACAAAATCCGCCGGATCGTAACCCGGTCCGTAGATTCCCCAGAATGCGATCATGAGTACCGTGATGGCAATCGCTGCGAAGCGAATGATAAAGCTCCTGCGCTCTAACAGTTCTCCCGGGGTATCGATCTGATGCTTTTCTTCTATAACGCTGGTCACGAATATGATCAGCATACCGATCGCCAGGATCAGGAAATCGGCCTTGCCCAGGCCCAGACCCGCGATCTCTGCTTTTCCCAGAGACAGTCTCTGATCGACCAGAGTCCTGCGCATCATATCCATGGCTCCGTAAAAGCCCGGTGCGATATCAAAATAGTATCCCACCAGAACCAGAATAAAGGTCCGGATGATCCGAAAGACCCTCCATCCGAAAGATTCGGTCTTGATCCGCAGAGCTGTGCACATCTTGTCAAACACAGGTTTGAGCAGGATCGAAAGCATGATAATGCCGCCGTTCCAGAGACCGAAGGCCACATATTTGCTGTTGGCCCCGTGCCAGAGACCGACAACCAGAAAGACGATTACTGAAGAAATGCTGGTCGGCAGCACTCTTGCGATATGCGCGCCGGCTGCTGTTTTCCCGAAACGTGACTGCTTCATCTTCTTGCTCCAGCCCAGGAAGAGTTTGGAGATTGCGATCGGATTAAAGATATAATTCTTCATCCAGGCACCCAGGGTAATATGCCATCTGCGCCAGTAATCATTGATAGATGTCGCAAAATAGGGTCTGCGGAAGTTCTGTACCATATCAATACCCAGAATCTGAGCGATTCCGCGGCTGATATCGATGCCGGCCGAAAAATCGGCATAGAGCTGCAGGGCATAAAGGAGTCCGGCAGCCAGGATCGTGGTTCCTGTATACTGGGTATAATCAGCTGTTACCGTATTGATCGCGATTACCGCTCTGTCCGCGATAACAAGTTTCTTAAAATAGCCCCAGAGAATCAACTCCAGTCCCAGCTTAAAGCGGATAAACTCCGGCTTGTGCTCAGCTGTGAGCTGCCCTGCCAGCTGACCGAAACTACTGATCGGTCCCTGTACGATTTGCGGGAAGAAGGAAATAAAGAGCGCAAACTTCAGGAAATTCCGCTCTGCCTTTACCGCGCCGCGGGACACATCGATCAGATAACCCGCCGCCTGGAAGGTGTAAAAGGATATGCCCAGAGGCAGGAAAAGCTTCAGCATGGGAAGGGGACCGCCATCTGCGGCATGCCCCAGGATCTGGTTGATCCCTCCCGCCAGGAAATTACTGTACTTGAGGAAGACCAGAATGCCAAAATTAGCGATCAGAGCAAGAGCCAGTATGGTCTTCTCTCTCTTTTTCACACCGGCCTTATAAACCTTCTTTTCTTCCCTGCTCCAGCTTTTGCCTTCTGCTTTGATTTTCTCCTTTGACTGAAGCTTAAGGGACTCAATCCCGATTGCAGCCAGATAGATAGTCACGGTGGTAAAAAGGATGAAAACCGCAAATTTATAGCCTGCATACAGGTAAAAAACATAGTCAGCGACCAGCAAAATGAGCCACTGGTATTTTTTTACCGGAAACAGGTAATAAGCCGCGATCACGACCGCCGTAAACAAGAAGAAAGTCAAAGTAGTAAATGCCATCGTTTATGACCTCAGTTCATACAATTCCAAAGATAAGTTTCTGTTCTCTC
>CAMMZE010000090.1 GCA_946529195.1 uncultured Lachnospiraceae bacterium | reverse complement strand
ATGAGATGTCGGATCTGGAGGAGATGGGATATATATTCCAGCCGCATACTTCGGCAGGCAGGATTCCTTCGGATAAAGGCTACCGTTTTTATGTGGACAATATGCTTCAGGACCGGACCGATGAAGTCGCTCGTGAGAACGAGATGATGGTAGAGAAGGTAGACCGGCTGGAGCAGATCCTCAAGCAGGTTGTCAAGATGCTCGCTGCCAATACCAATTATGCTTCGATCATCACATCCCCGCAGGGGCGGCGCAGCAGACTCAAGTTTATCCAGCTGTCCAGAGTAGACAGAGGTCAGATTCTGGCGGTTATGATGCTGGAAGGCAATGTGGTCAAGCACAGAGTGCTGCGGATCGATGAAGATATCCCGGAAGAGGATATTGTCAAGATCAACCTTCTTTTTAATACCTATCTTCAGGGATTGACGCTCCGCGAGATCAATATGGAGCTGGTACAGACGATACGCCGGCAGGCGGATACCTATAAAAATGCGGTCGGGATGCTTCTGGATGCCATTGTTGAGGCCATTCAGGAAGAGGACGATACCGAGTTTTATACGAGCGGTACCACCAACCTGCTCAAGTATCCCGAACTTGGAAACCGGGAGCAGACAGGAGCCCTGCTCCACGCACTCGAAGAACGTCAGGGACTGGAACAGCTCCTGCCCGGCGAGGACGGCGAGGACAATAACGGCATTCAGGTATATATCGGCTCTGAGGCCCCTATTCAGACCATGAAGGACTGTAGTATTGTGACTGCAACTTATGAGCTGGAGGAAGGCGTACAGGGCACGATCGGCATCATAGGTCCAAAGCGTATGGATTATAAAAAAGTCGTCAGGAATCTTGAGAGTGTGATGTCTCAGCTTGACGCTATTTTCAAGAAAGACGGCGGCGAGCCGGAAAGTTAGAGGTGACTGGTTGTGACAGATAACAAGGACATGGAAAAAGAAGTAATGCAGGAAGAAGAAGTCCGGGCAGAAGAAAAAGCGCCTGAGACGCAGGAAGCGGAGACTGCAGAGCAGGAGCAGGCAGCTGCTGAGACAGAAGCCGCCCCCGAAGAGCAGCCCGCAGCAGAAGAGAAGCCCGGCAAGAAGGATCCCAAAGATCTTCAGATCGAGGAACTCAAAGACAAAGTCATCCGTCAGATGGCAGAGTTTGATAATTACAGGAAGCGCACAGAGAGAGAGAAGGCACAGAATTATGACATCGGAGCTGCCGATTTCATCACCAAGATCCTTCCCATCGTGGATAACTTTGAGCGCGGCATGGAAGCACTGGGAGAGGAAGAGAAAGAAACCTCTTACGTGCAGGGATTTATCATGATCTACAAGCAGCTCAAGAAGGTGCTTGATGAGGCAGGCGTTGTTGAGATTGAGGCGCTTGGCAAAGAGTTTGATCCCCTTTTCCACAATGCGGTTCTGCAGCAGCCCAGCGACGAGTATGAGTCCGGCGTAATCATGCAGGTATACCGCAAGGGCTATATGTATAAAGATAAAGTGCTCCGCCACAGCATGGTAATCGTGGCGCAGTAGAGCCGGCGTACATGACCCCGCTAAGCGGCACTTTTCATAAATAAGACAATTAATTCTACTTTGATAGATTACAGGAGGTATTTATTATGAGCAAAATTATCGGTATTGATTTAGGTACAACAAATTCCTGCGTAGCAGTTATGGAAGGCGGCAAGCCTGTTGTTATCGCAAACCAGGAAGGTTCCAGAACAACTCCTTCCGTAGTTTCCTTCGCTAAGACTGGCGAGCGTCTGGTAGGCGATCCGGCAAAGCGTATGGCTGTTACCAATGCGGACAAGACCGTTTCTTCTATCAAGAGACATATGGGATCTGATTACAGAGTAAACATTGACGGCAAGAGATATTCACCGCAGGAGATCTCCGCTATGATTCTTTCCAAGCTGAAAGCAGATGCTGAGAGCTACCTTGGCGAGAAGGTTACAGAGGCCGTTATCACAGTTCCCGCTTATTTCAATGACGCACAGAGACAGGCAACCAAGGATGCCGGCAAGATCGCAGGCCTGGAAGTAAAGCGTATCATCAACGAGCCTACCGCTGCAGCTCTTGCATACGGTCTTGATAACGAGAGCGAGCAGAAGATCATGGTATACGACCTGGGCGGCGGCACATTCGATGTTTCCATCATCGAGATCGGTGACGGCGTTATCGAAGTACTGGCTACCAACGGTGATACCAGACTGGGCGGCGATGATTTCGATAACAAGCTGACACAGTATATGCTTGCTGATTTTAAGGCTAAGGAAGGCGTAGACCTCTCCGGCGACAGCATGGCTATGCAGAGACTGCGTGAGGCAGCTGAGAAAGCTAAGAAAGAGCTCTCCAGCGCAACCACAACAAATATCAATCTGCCTTTCATTACAGCTACTTCCGAAGGCCCCAAGCACTTCGATATGAACCTGACACGTGCCAAATTCGATGAGCTGACTTATGATCTGGTAGAGCGTACCGTAGCTCCCGTACAGAATGCTATGCGTGATGCCGGCCTCAACATGAGCGACATCTCCAAAGTTCTTCTGGTTGGCGGATCCACACGTATCCCGGCTGTACAGGAAAAGGTTAAACAGCTGACCGGCAAGGAGCCCAATAAGTCCCTGAACCCGGATGAGTGCGTAGCAATCGGTGCTTCCATCCAGGGCGGCAAGCTGGCAGGCGATGCCGGTGCGGGTGATGTTCTTCTGCTTGATGTAACACCGCTGACTCTTTCCATCGAGACACTTGGCGGTATCGCAACACACCTGATTGAGAGAAATACTACAATCCCGACTCATAAGAGCCAGATCTTCTCTACAGCAGCAGATAATCAGCCTGCAGTTGATATCCATGTTGTACAGGGTGAGAGACAGTTCGCAAAAGACAACAAGAGCCTGGGCGTATTCAAACTTGACGGTATCGCACCGGCCAGAAGAGGTGTTCCTCAGATCGAGGTAACCTTCGATATCGATGCAAACGGTATCGTTAATGTATCTGCTAAGGATCTGGGAACAGGCAGAGAGAATCACATCACGATTACTGCCGGCTCCAATATGTCCGATGACGAGATCAACAGAGCCGTAAGAGAGGCTGCTGAGTACGAAGCTCAGGATAAGAAGCGTAAAGAGGGCATCGAGGCCAGAAATGACGCTGACTCCATGGTATTCCAGGTACAGAACGCCCTCAATGAAGTAGGCGACAAGATCAACCCGGATGACAAGGCAAAAGTACAGGCAGAGATCGACAGCCTCAAGGATGTTCTTTCCAGAACAGAGGGTCAGGATGATATCATCGATGCAGACCTTGACGCCATCAAGGCAGGCAAGGAAAGACTGATGAATGCTGCACAGCCTGTTTTCACAAAGATGTATGAGAACCAGGCACCCGGCGCAGGCCAGCAGGGCGGTTTCCAGCAGGGCGGATATGAGCAGGCAGCATCCGGTCCGGATGATGATGTGGTAGACGCAGATTATACTGAGGTATAAAAAGCTTTTTCCGGCATAGCCGGAGGCTGTAAACAGAATAAATGACGAAAAAATGGCGAAAGGCGAGGTTCTCCCCGCTTTTCGCCATTCCATGGATACAGCTTGTCAGTGCCATGGATGGAAAGGATAGATAAGGACAATGGCAGAAGAAAAAAGGGATTACTACGAGGTCCTGGGCGTAGAGCGCTCCGCTTCGGAGGAAGAAATCAAGAAGGCTTACCGCAAGCTGGCAAAAAAGTATCATCCGGATATGAATCCCGGAGATGCTGATGCGGAGGCCAAGTTCAAAGAGGCGACAGAGGCTTACGGTATTCTCAGTGATGAGCAGAAGAGAAGGGCCTACGATCAGTACGGTCACGCAGCCTTTGAGCAGGGCGGAGCCGGCGGCGGTTTCGGCGGCTTTGATTTCAGCGGTGATATGGGTGATATTTTTGGTGATATTTTCGGTGACCTGTTCGGCGGCGGACGCAGGAGCAGACAGGCTTATAACGGCCCCGTGAAGGGAGCGGATGTTCAGAAAAATATCCGGATCAGCTTCATGGAGGCAGTATTTGGTGTTGAAAAGAATCTCGACATCAATTACCAGGAAGAGTGCGAAGACTGTCACGGTACCGGCGCTAAGCCCGGCACTTCACCGGTTACCTGCAGCAAGTGCGGCGGCTCCGGTCAGGTGACCTATACCCAGCAGTCTCTGTTCGGCGTTGTCCGGAATGTTTCAACCTGTCCTTCCTGCGGCGGTTCCGGAAAGGTTGTGAAGGACAAATGTCCCAAGTGTGCCGGAACAGGCTATAAAAAGATCAAAAAGACCATCAAGGCCAATATTCCCGCCGGTGTGGACAACGGCATCAGCATCCGTATTCCGGGTCTTGGCGAGCCGGGCAAGAACGGCGGCCCCAGAGGCAACCTGTATGTGACAGCCCAGGTGCAGCCGCATCCTGTCTTTAACCGTGAAGGCTATGATATTTACAGCACCGTTCCCATCTCTTTTGCAGATGCGGCCCTCGGCGCTGAAATTAAGATCCAGACAGTAGACGGGGATATTTCCCAGACCATCCGGCCCGGCACACAGACCGATACTGTGGTCCGTCTCCGCGGAAAAGGTGTCCCGAACCTGAGGAATAAAAACAACAGAGGAGACCATTATGCCACCCTTGTGGTCAAGGTGCCGGAAAAGCTCAATTCCGAGCAGAAAGAACTCCTCCGCCGCTTTGATGATTCCATGAAGGGAAAGCCTGTCAAAGACGCACCGGAAGGCAAGAAGAAAAAAGGCTTCATGAACAAGATCAAGGAAACCTTAGAAGAAACATTTGACCAGGAAGATTGAGAAGCATCATGAAATGGAACAGATATCGCATTAAGACAACAACAGAAGCTGTAGATATGATCAGCTACACCCTTGGTGAAATGGGAATCGAAGGGGTCGAGATCGAGGATAAGATCCCGATTACAGAAGAAGAGAAGAAAGCAATGTTTATTGACATGCTGCCTGATCTGGGCGAAGATGACGGCATTGCCTATGTCTCCTTCTATATAGAACCGGAAAAGGATCATCCGGAGCTGATCGCAGATGTGCAGGCTGCCCTGGAGCAGCTGCGGGAGTTTCTGGATCCCGGTGAACTTACATTTACGAGGACAGAGACGGCAGATCTGGACTGGATCAACAACTGGAAGCAGTACTGGAAGCCCTTTTACGTAGATGACCATATTCTGATCCGGCCAAGCTGGGAAGAGGCGGAGGAGGTTCCGGAAGGGACCATGGTCATATCTCTGGATCCGGGCACTGCGTTTGGCACCGGCGCGCATCATACGACAAAGATGTGCATTCATCAGCTGGTGAAATATCTGCAGAAAGGTGCGTCTGTGTTTGATATCGGCTGCGGCAGCGGCATACTCTCTATCGTGGCGAAAAAACTCGGAGCGGGTCGTCTTCTGGCAGTGGACATTGATCAGGAAGCAACAGAGGCCAGCGCCCAAAACGCTGCCCGCAACGATACTTCCTTTGAGATCCGTCAGGGAGACATTCTCGGGGATCCGGCATTTGTGCAAAGCTGCGGCACAGGCAGCTTTGACCTTGTGGTCGCAAACATTTTCTCCACCATCATCATTCCTCTGTCTGAGGT
>CAMMZE010000089.1 GCA_946529195.1 uncultured Lachnospiraceae bacterium | reverse complement strand
AGATGATGGAGCATCCAGCGTCAGCAAGATCTGCTGCGGTGTCGTAGCACTCCTGGCCCTCAGGAACATTGGTCTTGAGCATGTACTGGTCCTCAGTAAGGCCAAGGTCTGCGCAAGCCTGCTTAGCGCCGTTGATGAAGTTAAGGTCATAAGTGGAATTCTCATCGTGAAGGAAGATGAAACCAACCTTCATGTTTGAGAGATCGCCGCCCTCAGCGCCTGCCTCGGATGACTCTGCTGCTGCAGACTCTGCAGGTGCCTGTGTCTCCTTGGAAGAAGAACCACCGCATGCCGCAAGAGAAGCAGCCATAAATACAGTGAGTGCTAAAGCTATGATTTTTTTCATACATTTCCTCCTGTCGCGTTCACGCGAAAATTCATGTTTTTAGCTTATGAAATAAGTATAGCAATCCGCTTTCCAAGTGTCAATAATCCTGCAATCTAATTTTTTCCGCTCAGATTCAATCTGGTAAAATTCCAGGAATCTCTGCACATGCGGGGCAGATCATACTCTGCCTCCCAGCCCAGTTCCTCCCGCGCTTTGGAGGGATCCGCATAGCAAACGGCAATATCTCCGGGCCTGCGATCCTTAATCACATATGGAATATGGATCCCGTTGGCTTCCTCGAACGCTTTTACGATATCAAGTACGCTGTAACCCTTTCCGGTTCCCAGATTGTAGACATTGACTCCTTTTGTATTCATGACCTTGCTGACAGAATTGACATGGCCTCTTGCCAGATCGACTACGTGGATATAATCCCGCACGCCTGTGCCGTCAGGAGTGTCATAATCATTGCCGAATACACCAAGTTCCGGCAGGATGCCGGCTGCCACCTGGGCGATATAGGGCATCAGATTGTTGGGAATGCCATTGGGACTCTCGCCAAGCAGACCGCTCTCATGGGCCCCGATCGGATTGAAGTAGCGGAGCAGGATCACGCTCCACTCCGGGTCAGCGACAGTCAGATCAGAGAGGACTCTCTCCAGCATCAGCTTGGTGCTGCCATAGGGGTTGGTCGTGGAAAGAGGAAAATCTTCCCGGATGGGCACGGTCTTCGGGGAGCCGTATACGGTTGCCGATGAGCTGAAAATGATCCGCTTGCACCCGTACTCTGCCATCAGCTCGCAGAGATTGATTGTGCCGGAAATATTATTCTTATAATAAAGAAGCGGCTTTGCCACAGACTCTCCCACTGCCTTGAGTCCTGCAAAATGAATCACAGCATCAAAACTGTGGTCTTCAAAGACCTGACGCAGTTCTTCTTTGTGCAGCATATCTGCCTTGTAGAAGGCCGGACGAACGCCCGTGATCTTCTCAATGCGGTCGACAACTTCTTCTTTTGAATTGCAGAGATTATCAAAAATGACAACCTCCATCCCCTGTTTGATCAGCTCCACGCAGGTATGAGAACCGATATAGCCGGTTCCTCCTGAAACCAGAATCTTCATTGTCTCTTTTTCTCCTTTTATCTGTCATTATTCTTTCTGCGGAGTCTGGCCTGTTTCTGCGCCGTTTCCTTCCAGAGTGCAGGATGGAACAGGAGCAGAAGCGGGTACAGCTCAAGTCTGCCCGCCAGCATGTCGAACATGAGGACATATTTCGACAGCGTAGACATGCAGTCAAAATTCTTTGCAGGGCCGACCAGATTCAGGCCGGGGCCCATATTGTTGATTGTCGTCAGAACGGCGGTAAAATTGGTTACCGGATCCTTCCCTTCCAGGGAAACCAGAACCAGTGATACGCCGAAAATGAGCAGAAAAGCCGTCAGATAGGTCTGCACGGATGCAGCCATCTCATCTGAAACAGACTTTCCGTCATATTTGATCCTGCGGACTGCCCGCGGATGCAGAAACATCTGCATCTGCCGCAGGTAGCTCTTGAAGAGCAGGAGGATTCTCTGCACCTTAAGGCCGCCGCCGGTACTGCCGGCGCAGGCTCCCACAAACATCAGCAGGATCAGGACCATTTTGGAAAAGCCCGGCCACTGGTCAAAATCCACAGTCGCATATCCGGTTGATGTAACCAGAGATGCCACCTGGAAAAAGCTGTGCCGCAGGATCCCTTCCATCCCCTGCATCTGATGCTGCAGATTGAGGAAAATCATCAGGCAGGCCCCCGCCACCATGACCAGGTAAGCCCGCACCTCCTCCATCTTGAAGGCCGCGCGCGCCCTCTTGAGCAGGATAAAATAATAAAAGTTAAAATTCACGCCAAAGAGCAGCATGAAGACCGCAACAACCCACTGAATATAAGGGCTGTATCCCCCGATACTGCTGCTGCGGACGCCGAATCCGCCCGTACCTGCCGTTCCGAAGGTGATCATCAGAGCTTCCAGGAAGGGCATTCCTCCCAGGATCAGAAGGCAAAGCTCTGTCAGGGTCATCCCGAAATAGATGAGATAGAGGATCCGGGCTGTCGCCATGACTTTTGGCACAAACTTGCCCACACTGGGGCCCGGGCTCTCTGCCTTCATCAGATTCATCTGGGAACCGCCGGAAATCGGAATGATCGCCAGCAGGAAGACCAGTACGCCCATACCGCCGATCCAGTGACTGAAACTCCTCCAGAAAAGGCAGCTGACCGGCAGGGCTTCTACCTCATTTAAAATGCTGGCTCCTGTCGTCGTAAATCCGGAAATCGTCTCAAAAAGGGCATTGGTAAAGGACGGGATCGCACCGGAAAAGTAAAAGGGCAGGCAGCCGACCAGACTGATCATCAGCCAGGAAAGCGCTGTGGTCACAAAGCCTTCTTTTACATAAAAGGTCATATTGTTGGGCCGCCTGCGGTGCAACAGCCATCCGGCCGCAAAAGATCCCGCCGCCGTCAGCACAAAAACCAGCAGGGTGCTTTCCCCGTAGATCAGCGCGATCAGAGCCGGCAGGAGCAGAAGCCCTCCCGTGATCTCCAGCACAGAGCCCAGCGTATAGAGAACAATCGCAATATTCATACGCTGTCTCCTACTTTAATATGTCGTCCAGGACATGCAGGCCCATATGGGTAGTGACAACGACCACATTGTCCCCCGTCCGGATCACGTCCTGGCCTCTGGGGATCCTGCTCTGTCCTTCCCGGATGATGCAGGCCACCAGGGTATTGTCACGCAGCTCCAGGTCCTTGAGCATAACACCGGTTGCTTTGGACTCGGCACGCACACTAAACTCTACTGCCTCCACACGATTATCAAACATGTGGTAGAGGGTCTCGATATTATCATTGTCGCGGGAAGCTGCCATGCCCCGGACAAAAGCCACGATTGCCTCCGCGGTAATCTCTCTGGGATAGATAATGCTGCCCAGCTGCAGACGGCTGATTACATTATGAAAGGTCCTGCGCTGGATCTTGGTGATGACCTTGGCATCCGAGACATCTGCCGCGTAAAGGGTCAGCATAATGTTTTCCTCATCCAGTCCGGTAAGAGGGATAAAGGCATCCGCCTGTCCGATCTCTTCCTCTGCCAGCACTTCAGCATTGGTCCCGTCCCCGCAGATGATCTCTGCCTGCGGCAGGAGCTCTCCCAGCTCATCGCAGCGGCTGATTTCCTTTTCTATGATCTTAACGCCGATCCCATTCTCGATCAGGAGTCTGGACAGATAGTAACTGGTCTTCCCTCCGCCAACGATCATGGCCTTTCTGACCGCAAAGGTACGGATGCCGATCCATCCGAAAAATCGTCTGGCATCTGGCATAGTAGCGATAAAGGAAACGACATCCCCGCTGCGCAGGATAAATCTGCCCCCGGGAATAAAGATTTCCTGGTCCCGCTCTACAGCGCAGATCAGCACATCGTTATCTGAATAAGATCCCAGCTGGATCAGGGTCTTCCCGTCCAGGATGCTGCCCTCCGGGATTTTGAACCGGACCATCTCTACCGATCCCCGCGCAAAGGAGTTGACTCCCAGCGCTTCGGGCAGGGACAGGATCCGGGCAATCTCGTGCGCAGTCTGCTGCTCGGGATTGATCACCATAGCCAAGTCCAGCTTTGACTTTAAAAAGCCTACTTCTTCACTGTATTCCGGCGTGCGCACCCTGGCAATGGCCGCGCACTTTCCATTAAAATGGGCAACCGTACAGCAGAGCAGGTTGAGTTCGTCCTTATCCGTCACGGCAATAAAGAGGTCTGCATTTTCCACGCCGGCTTCCTTCTGCACCTGGAAACTGGCCCCGTTTCCCTCTACTCCCATGATATCATATTGCTCCGCCATGGACTGGAGCCGTTCGCTCTTGGTATCCACAACCGTGACATCATGGCCTTCTTTGTAGAGTTTCTCCGTCAGGATCGAACCGATCTTGCCGCAGCCGACGATCACGATATTCAGACCCTTTCTGGCATTTTTTCTTCCTGTATGAAACAGCAAAATGTTTTCCTCCTATTCCTGCGGACCAGACTCATCTTCTGCAGAGACTGTCACACTGTCATCCTCTGCATTGTCTTCGTAGGCTTCCTCATAGGGGAAATCGCTCTCCGCCGCAGTCTCTTCCGTGATTCTGAGGAGAGGATTCTCCTCCGCTGCATCTTCAAACACCCGAAGCAGGCGTCCGTAGAATACGCTTTCTTCCCCTGCCTCTTCCCGGGTCAGCAGACAGATCTCCGTCTCCTGACTGATCTCTGTCAGGCAGTCATGCAGCGCGTCCAGATTATGTCCGTAATAGTCCGGAAATCCCAAGTTTTCTTTCAGATATGCGTGAGCCGGCTCCGGCTCCTGCAGCCGCAGCACGTCAAGTATGATCTTCATCCTGCTCCTCCTTATTCATAAAGGGTCTCAAAAGTCTCGTAATGGTCCTCGGTATAAAAGATCAGTCCATCGTTGGAGAAAACAATACGTTTGCCTCCCCGGTAACCGCCCTCATAATCAATGTCGCACTCGTAGTACTTGCGTCCCTTCTTGTCCGGAAGAATACCCTCGTAATTACCAAAACGGTCCCCGCCGATGCTGGCGCCGGGAATCACATCCTGCAGATTGCCCTTCTTGTTGTCCCAGCCGGCAGCCTGCGCTTCTTTCTTTGTCACAAAATTAGAGGGCAGCTTCCCGTAGGTGTGGATGTAGAGGGCTACTTCCTCCTTGGAAGTGTAGGTCCCGTCCTCTTCTATAGACAGGCCCGCCTCCTCCGTATCCGTCACTGCCATGGTCTCTGTTTCCATTTCAGCCGCCGATCCGGAATCTGTCTGGGCTTCTGTTTCTTCTACTGCCTCGCTTTCAGTTTCCGTCAGGGCCTGCGTCTGGGCAGGTACGGATGTCTGCGTCTGGTAATCTCCCCCGCAGCCTGCCAGCAGCAGGGCGGCAAGCATCACTGCAAACAGGCAGACAAGGATGCGTTTCATGTTTTTCATAGATCCGTAAACCTCCTGATTTCAGATTTTAACCATTGTATCACAGTTGGTCAGTAAACAGCAAACTGTCTAAGGAAAAACCCGCGGCTTTTTAAGCCGCGGGCTGTCGCTTGTCAATTCAGTATTTCTTATTCGGGCTCAAACTCGCTCTTTGCTGCTCCGCAGAGAGGGCACTCCCAGCTATCAGGAAGATCTGCGAACTCGGTGCCTGCTGCGATGCCGCCATCAGCATCTCCTACTGCCGGATCATAGATATAACCGCACATGGAACAAACATACT
>CAMMZE010000088.1 GCA_946529195.1 uncultured Lachnospiraceae bacterium | reverse complement strand
TGTTGTATGCCAGTGTATCGCAACGAGAATATCTTCGTCTTAAATGCCGTATTTTTCACGCGCAAAGAAAGCGCCGACACGCCCATGAAGAAGGAAAGGATTCCTCTCCTCTGCTTCTGTTACAGGCAGATGATTCTCCCTGCAAATGGCAAGCAAATCTTCCCCGCTCAGATACTTTGCACAATCATGCAGAACGCCCGCCAGCGCGGCCTTTTCCAGATCTTCACCATAACGCATCGCCAGGCATACAGAAGTATACTTCACGCCGATGGTATGCCGGTAGCGTTTGGGTTTCAGGATATTTTTCAGCTCTTTCTCAATCTGTCTGCAGTCCAAAGTATTCTCCTTTATTCCTCGTTCTGGTAGAGTTTCTTTTCCATAATATAGTCCAGTACATCCTGCATCAGCATAAAACGGACGGATTTCCCATCCTTTATTCTCTGCCGGATTTCGCTGGAAGAAAGGTCAAGTCTCGGAACCAGCAGTTTCCTGATGTCTGCATGATATTTCTCCGTCAGTGCGGCAATGTAATGATCCATCTTTTCAGATCCGTCTTCCTCCCGGGCCGCGGCAAGGACAGTGCAGTTCGCCAGAATGATATCCGGCCTGTGCCAGGTCTCAAGCTGTTCGATCGAATCCCCGCCCATGATAAAATAGTATTCACCGTCCGGATTCTTCGACCGCAGCTCCAGAAGAGTGTCGGAGGAATAGGAATAGCCCTCCCGGGTCATCTCCATATCGGAAACAGAAAAATAAGGAATGCCTGCTGTTGCCAGGCGGACCATAGCCAGCCTGTCTTCATCCGGCGCGATATGTGCAAAGCGCTTATGGGGCGGAATATGATTGGGCAGAAATATGACCTCATCCAGGTCAAATTCCCTGTAAGCATTTTCCGCCAGAATCAGATGCGCTATGTGAATGGGATTGAATGTGCCTCCCATCAGACCGATTTTTCTCTTGCAGTCCATATCTGCTCCTGTTTTGTAAGATCAGGGAAGAATGATCTTTCTCTTGTCGTCTTTTCCCTGCTTGTAAAGTACGATTTTTTTGCCGATCACCTGCACCACTTCAGAATGGGTGCGGTCAGCGATCATCTGTGCCATCTCTCTGGGATCCTCCAGGCAGTTCTGCAGAACAGAGATCTTGATCAGCTCTCTTGCATCGATCGCTTCCTGAACTGCAGCAGTCAGCTCCGGTGTCAGTCCTGATTTCCCGATCTGCACGATCGGCTGCAGCTCCATAGCCAGGCTCTTCAGATAAGCGCGCTGTTTGCTGTTTTTAATCATCATGAAATACTCCTCTATTTCCAGTATTCAAACTCCAGGCCGTACAGGCGCACAGTATCACCGTCCTGAATACCCAGATCTTCAAGTTCTTTGAGAATACCATTCTCCTTCAGGAACTTCTGGAAGAAATCAAATCCTTTTTCCGACTCCAGATTGGTATATCCCAGCATACGTTCGATCCGGGGACCTTCCACCAGAAATGCACCGTCATCTGCACGGGATACCGAATACGGTTCCTCCGCAAACTCTTCCTGCGGATAATACTCCCGCTCAAAGACGATCTTTTCCTCGCCAAGTTCATCCAGCATGCCGCGCACATGATAAAGGAGCTCTTTCACTCCCTTACCGCTGACTGCAGAGATGGGAAAGATGGGAATATCCGGATCGCCGAATGCTTCGCGCAGGAGATCCATATAAACTTCCTGCTCTCCCTCCGGAATCGTATCCATCTTGTTGGCAGCAATGACCTGAGGTCTGGAGGCAAGCTCTTTATTATAAGCTTCCAGCTCTGCGTTGATCTTGGCAATATCCTCTACGGGATCACGGCCTTCTACGCCTGCACCGTCCACCATATGAATGATGACTCTGGTCCGCTCGATATGACGAAGGAAATCAAGACCCAGTCCCACGCCTTCGGAGGCTCCCTCTATAATACCGGGAATATCTGCGATGACAAAACCTCTTCCGTCAGGAAGGTCCACTACACCCAGATTCGGAGAAAGGGTTGTAAAGTGATAATTGGCAATCTTGGGGCGGGCATTGGTTACTCTGGAAAGGAAGGTCGACTTTCCGACATTGGGAAAGCCCACCAGGCCCACATCTGCGATCATTTTCAGTTCCAGTGTGACCGTCAATTCTCTGCAGGGCTGTCCGGGCTGGGCATACTTGGGCGCCTGCATGGTAGCCGTGGCATAATGCTGGTTTCCCTTACCGCCTCTTCCACCCTTCAGGATGATCTGACGACGGTTCTCGCCAGACATATCAGCAATCACAAGTCCGGTCTCAGCTTCTCTGATCACGGTTCCTTCCGGCACCTTGATAACCAGGTCTTCCCCGTCTGATCCGTGACAGTTTCTCTTGCCGCCTTCTTCGCCGTCTCTGGCGCAATACTTGCGCATATGGCGGAAATCAGAGAGCGTATTCAGTCCTTCATCCACTTCGAAGATGACATCTCCGCCCTTGCCGCCGTCGCCGCCATCAGGACCGCCAGCCGGCACAAAAAGTTCTCTCCGGAAGCTGACATGGCCGTCTCCGCCTTTACCGGATCGTATATATATTTTCACATGGTCCGCAAACATAGAGACCTCCTATAAGATAAAACAGCTTAACCATTCAGAATATCTGAACAGTTAAGCCGTCTTGCAAACAATCTTTATGACTCTTATTCGTGAGCCGCTACAGGATAAATGGATACCTGCTTGCGGTCTCTGCCGAGACGCTCGAATCTTACCACACCATCTGTCAGTGCGAATAATGTGTCGTCGCCGCCTCTGCCGACATTATGACCCGGATGGATCTTTGTGCCGCGCTGTCTGTAAAGAATATTTCCGGCCTTTACAAACTGTCCGTCTGCTCTCTTGGCGCCAAGTCTCTTGGACTCGGAGTCACGTCCGTTCTTTGTAGAACCGACACCCTTTTTATGAGCGAAAAACTGAAGGTTCATGGATAACATGTCTTACACCTCCTCAATATCAAAATGTATGAATGCGCTGTACTGTTCCGCAATGCTCTGAAGGCCAAGTACCAGGGTCTTCATAAGAAGCTGCGCGTCATGCCCCGGATGCTCTGTGAAAGCAAGTTCCATCCGTCCGTCCTCTTCTCCGGTATCCAGCCTGAATGGCTCATCCGTAAAGGACTCAATAGCATTGCAGGTATTGATCGCAAGCACGGAAACCGCGCTGCACACAATGTCCTCGCCGCTCTCTGCGTAGCCTGCATGACCAAGCATGCGAAATCCCGTATAGCAGTCTTTGTCTCTGTAGACAGTGATCTGTATCATGACCTGTGGCGTAAATTAAGCAATGATCTGGTCGATCTTTACCTGTGTAAAGTACTGCCTGTGGCCATTTTTCTTGTGATATCCGGTCTTCGGCTTGTACTTGTATACGATAACTTTTCTAGCTCTGCCCTCAGCTACTACGGTAGCCTTAACGCATGCACCCTCAACAACGGGGCTGCCGACCTTAGTCTGCTCGCCGCCAACTACAAGTACCTGATCGAAAACAACTTCCTCGCCGGCAGCTGCGCCAAGCTTCTCAACCTTGATCACATCGCCCTCGGATACCTTATACTGTTTTCCACCTGTTGCAATGATAGCGTACATATAGCACCTCCTATTTCATTACTCGCCAGCTTCGGTATTGCCTGCTATAAGCATGACAATTTAGACCCCGCTGTGCGGCATCGGTAGTATTCTATCACAGTCGCTGTATACAAGTCAAGAACATTCTTTAGTTTTTGCGCATTTGTTCCTGCAGAGTCCGGCGCTGCTTTTTGCGTGTCAGTTCTGCAATCTGCAGCCCTGTGATATCTACAAACGTCGTCTGCACAGGATCCCTGTAAGACTGCTCTTTCAGCTGCTGCGCGATCGCCTCGATATGTTCTTTGTTTTTCATATTGATGAGATCGATCATGATAATACCGGACAGATTCCGCAGGCGAATCTGCCGCATGGATTCTCTGACCGCCTCCGAATTGATCTTGAATAAATGAGCTTCTTTCTGATTTTTCCCGACTGACTTACCGCTGTTGACATCAATCACCGTCATAGCTTCTGTCTGCTCAATAAAGAGCCTGCCGCCGGAAGGAAGCCAGACTGCTTTGCCCAGGGCTCTTTCCAGCTCGGCTTCCAGCCCCTTGAGCTTAATCAGCGGCCAGGAATCATCATCGTAAAAGCGGACCATTCCGGGATAATCAGCGGAAAGCTTTTCATATAAAGATCTGATATCGGTCAGCACACTGCACTGCGTTCCATAACGCTGGATGAGTTCTTCTACCCGGCTTTTCCCCCGGCAGATTCTGGAATAGCAGCTGCGTGACCTTGCCATCTTTACTGCCTCCCGGGCTTTCTGGGCAAGTTCCCCCATCTCTGTCAGAATCTCATCTTCTGATGCATCTGCCGCAGCCGTCCGTATGGTCCAGCCGCCTGACGGCGTTTTTTCCCGTTCTGTCAGAGCCAGCAGCTGCTGGCGAAGTTTTTTATCACGGATCTTTGCAGACACGCCGCGGACATTGCCATATGGTTCATAGACGGCCCATTTCCCGGCAAAACTCAGTTTTCCTGTCAGTTTCCATTCCTTGCTCTTGAGCGGCTGCGCACTGATCTGCACCAGAATCTCATCACCGGAAGCGACCTTATCATTTTTCTTTTGATTCAGGAAATGCACGGGAACCCCTTCTTCCAGAGGATAATATCCCATCTGTCCTTGCTTGAATTCTGCAAAGGCAGCCCGGAGATTGGGCACTACATTTTTCACTTTGGCGACATAAATATCGCCGACACAGATCTCTTCTTCCTCACCGATCCACAATTCTGCCAGCGTATTTCCTTCATAAACGGCTGTCAGCTGTCTGTCATTATATCTGCAAATACAGATCTGGGTATTCACGCCTCCATCTCCTTACTGCAAACAGACAGTTTATCTGCGGAAACTGCCTGATACTCTGACAAGGGAACCAGTCCGCCGTCAGCATCCGCTGCATACATTTCCAGACGCGTGATCATAAGTGCGTAGGGATCAAAGTCGATTCCATTGCGGCTGAACATACTCTCAATCAGAAGCTCCGGCTTCAGATTTGCCGCACTTCCGGCTGACACCTGCATCCATATACTTCCATCTTCTCCGACTGAAAGAGTCCGGATCATAGGACGGATATCGATTTCCAGAAGGTTTTTCTTGGTCTTTTTCTCAACCAGAATCTGTTCACAGGCAAGAAAAGCTTCGATCATTTCCTTCATTTTGGCCTGGTCACAAGGCATCCTGCCCTCCCGGAAAGAGACCTTATAATCTGCAGCTGCCAGAATGGACATGGAGTTTTTGGCATCATCCCGCAGTACAGAATAACAGTTGGCCTCGATTCCCTCAGCCATCTGGGCATTGAGCCTTTCCAGCATCTGGGCCGGACTGTCCATGCTATTGACTTCCAGGTCCATGTATTCCCCTTCACTTTCCAGTCCCACACCTAACGGAGAGGCAAAAGAAAGAATGGGATGGGGATGAAATCCCTGCGAATAGATCAGATCATAATCTGCTCTTCGGAATGCCTTCTGAAAATAACGCAGAATATCCAGATGTCCGATAAACTTCACCGGTCCCTTTTTGGAAAAACGGA
>CAMMZE010000087.1 GCA_946529195.1 uncultured Lachnospiraceae bacterium | reverse complement strand
TTTTCCGGACGCTTGGCCAGCTGGATGGCTCCAAAGAGGGCAGCACCAGAAGAAATACCAACAGAGATGCCTTCTTTTCTGGCCAGAAGTCTGGCTGTCTCAAAGGCATCCTGATTGGAGGCCTTAAACACTTCATCATAGACCGATGTATTTAATACATCCGGCACGAAACCTGCGCCGATTCCCTGGATCTTATGGGCGCCGGCTCTCCCTTCGGAGAGGACAGGAGAGTCTTCCGGCTCTAAAGCGACAACGCGGATAGCAGGGTTCTGTTCCTTGAGATATTCCCCGGTACCGGTTACCGTTCCGCCTGTACCGACGCCTGCGATAAAGATATCGACCTTACCGTCCGTGTCCTTCCAGATTTCCGGGCCGGTGGTGGCTTTGTGGATGGCGGGGTTGGCAGGGTTTACAAACTGTCCCGGGATAAAGCTTCCGGGGATTTCTTTTGCCAGTTCTTCGGCCTTTGCGATAGCCCCTTTCATGCCCTTTGCGCCTTCGGTAAGCACCAGTTCAGCTCCGTAGGCTTTGAGAATATTTCTTCTCTCCACACTCATGGTCTCCGGCATGGTCAGAATGATGCGGTAGCCTTTGGCTGCTGCAATGGAGGCCAGACCGATGCCGGTATTGCCGCTTGTAGGCTCGATGATCACAGAACCCTCTTTCAAGAGCCCTTTTTCTTCTGCGTCTTCAATCATGGCTTTTGCGATACGGTCCTTAACGCTGCCTGCCGGATTAAAGTATTCCAGCTTGACCAGAATGGTTGCTTCCAGTCCCAGTTCCTTTTCTATATTAGCTACTTCGACAAGAGGTGTATTTCCAATCAGTCCGATTGCTCCCTGATAGATATTTGACATAATGATTTCCCTTTCTATCTGAATCTAAATGGTTTTTCCGGTTCTCTTCTGATAGTCCTCCAGAGCGGACTGAATCGCTTCTTCTGCAAGTACGCTGCAGTGCATCTTATAATCCGGCAGACCGTCCAGAGCCTCAGCGACAGCCTTATTGGTCAGTTTTTTTACTTCACTGACCGGCTGGCCTTTGATCAGCTCTGTGGCCATGGAACTGGAGGCGATGGCGCTGCCGCAGCCGAAGGTCTCAAATTTCACGTCCTGGACGATATCGTCCTCTATTTTCAGATACATTTTCATGATGTCACCGCACTTGGCGTTGCCGACTTCACCGATACCATTGGCATCCTCGATCACGCCTACGTTGCGGGGATTGCGGAAATGATCCATTACTTTTTCACTATATAAAGCCATATTCACTGCCTCCTTTAAAGGATAAATTCTTTCTTACCGGACATCAGGTCTCTCCAGATGGGAGAAAATCCTCTCAGATATGCAACCACTTCTTTTACGGACCGGATGATATAGCAGACTTCCTCTTCGGTAATATCTGCACTGATACTCAGGCGGAGAGAACCGTGTGCCACATCATGGACTCTGCCGATGGCCAGAAGGACGTGGCTGGGATCCAAAGACCCGGAGGTACAGGCACTGCCAGAGGAAGCACAGATTCCCTTGTCATCCAGAAGCAGGAGAAGGGATTCGCCCTCAATGCCTTCGAAACAGAAGTTGACATTTCCGGGCAGCCGGTGATTTGCATCTCCGTTTAAGGCACTGTGCGGAATCTGACTGAGGCCTTCAATCAGCATATCCCGCATGCGGGTCTGACGGGCTGCATCTTCTGACATAGAGCTGTTTGCTTCCTTCAAGGCTGCAGCCATGGCAGCAATTCCGGGAACGTTCTCTGTTCCTGCGCGCTTGCCGCGCTCCTGCGCCCCTCCCTCAATCAGGTTTGTAAGAGGGATGCCCTTGCGGACATAGAGGAAACCAACGCCTTTGGGCCCGTGAAATTTGTGGGCAGAGGCAGAGAGAAGATCGATACAGTCAAGGTTTACATGGACAGGAATATGACCGACCGCCTGGACGGCATCTACGTGGAATAGTACATTCTTCTTTCTACAGACTGCTCCGATTTCCGGAATGGGCTGGATGGTGCCGATCTCATTGTTGGCATACATGATGGTCACCAGACAGGTGTCTTCACGGATTGCAGCCTCGACTTCTTCCGGGCGGACCAGACCGTTTTCATGAACATCAACAAGGGTGATCTCAAAGCCTTCTTTTTTCAGTTTCTCCAGAGTATGGAGGACGGCATGGTGCTCAAAGGCGGAGGAGACGATATGCATCTTCCCCTTCTTTTTCCCGATGGCGGCAGCAGTCAGGATGGCCTGATTGTCGGATTCACTGCCTCCGGAGGTAAAATAGATTTCCCGGGGATTGGCGCCGATGACAGCGGCAATATCGTCTCTGGCTTCCTCCAGGATCTCTTTGGCTTTCTGTCCGTGGGTATATAAACTGGAGGGGTTTCCCCAACACTCATTCATCAGCGAATACATGGTGCTAATTGCTGTATCACTCATCTTGGTGGTAGCGGCATTGTCAGCGTAAATCATGTTCTTTCTCCTTTCAGCTAACTTTATATGGATTATAAACATATTAACCTACTATGTCAATAGGTTAATTAAAATTATTCTTGCTTTTGCCTATTTGCCTACTGTATAATAGGTTAAAAGATGATTTACAGTCTATGATTAACCATGAAAAAGGAGGGATCCGGTATGATCTCTACAAAAGGAAGATATGCTATTCGTGTCATGATTGATCTGGCAGAACATGATCATGGCGGCTATATTCCTCTGAAAGATGTTGCCGCCAGACAGATGATTTCCAAAAAATATCTGGAGATCATTGTAAAAGACCTGGTTGCCGGAGGCCTGCTGACCGGAGTAAGCGGCAAGGGCGGAGGATACAGACTCTGCAGAAAAGCGGAGGACTACCCCCTGGGGGAGATCATCGAACTCATGGAGGGACCGCTGGCACCGGTTGCCTGCCTGGCAGAGGGGGCCGAGACCTGTCCCAGAGCCGCTTCCTGTGAGACACTTCCGGTCTGGGCAGAGTACGATAAGCTGACCCATGACTTCTTTTACAGCAGGTATCTGAGTGATTTGTTAAAAAAGAAAGATGAAGGAGAATGATCCATGAATAAGACAGAGATTTTTATCGGACTAAATGACCAGTTCAAGAAGGTGCAGCTCTTTGATACAGACAAGTATATCTCTGTCCTGAAAAATGTATGTATCAGCTATCATGTACCCTTTTCTTTTAATCTGATCGAGGGCGGATATATCCATGAAAACGGTGAATATACCCAGGAAAATACGCTGGTTCTGACCTTGATTGGTGTGGAGAAAGAAATCGTAGAAGAGATTGCCAATGACCTGTGCGTCTTTTTCCGGCAGGAGTCTGTCCTGATTACTGCGGAACATGTTGAGACATACAGCATCAGCGGAAAACTGGAATGAGTCATTTACGGCCATGCAGATTTTGCTGACAAAAACAGAGAAATGAGGGAAAAACTGATTTCCGGAGAACAAAAAAAGAGGCCGCCGGCCTCTTTTTTATTAGAGAAATAGTATTATTTGTTTTTATGACAGTTACAGCCCTGCTGGCAGCATTCACAGGAGGAGCCGCAGGAGCAGGATCCTTTGTTTTTCCGGATTTGTCTGACCGCTGCAAGGACAGCAAGAGCGACCAGAGCAAGAATCAGGATATCCCAGATATTCATAAGAACACCTCCTTATGCAAAGCCCATGGCCATGCCGATCAGGCGGACGATCAGGGCCGCGATCCAGGCAACAGCGCACTGCCAGAGAACAACATAGACAGCCCATTTGCCGCCAAGCTCCTGTCTGACGGAGGCAACAGCAGCCACGCAGGGCGTGTAAAGCAGGCTGAATATCAGCATGGTCACAGCTGTCAGAGCACTGATCATACCGGCGATGCCTGCTTCAGAAGCAAAGAGCACTTCCATGACGGAGACAACGCTCTCTTTGGCCATGAATCCGCTGACCAGAGAGGTAACCATGCGCCAGTCGCCAAGGCCGATCGGCTTGAAGATGGGAGCCAGTACACCGGCAACGGCAGCCAGGATGCTGTCCTGGGAATTGTCAACCATGTTGAAGCCAAAGTCAAAGCTCTGCAGGAACCATACTGCGATGGTCGCGATCAGAATGATGGAGAAGGCGCGTTGGATGAAATCCTTTGCCTTTTCCCAGAGCAGCTGCAGAACATTGCGGGCGCTGGGCAGACGGTAGTTGGGCAGCTCCATGACAAAGGGGATAGCCTCTCCTTTGAAAAGGGTCTTTTTGTAGAGCACGGAGACCAGGATCCCGACAACAATGCCGAGAACATAGAGCCCTGTGACGATCAGCCAGCTGTACTTAGGGAAAAATGCATTTACGAAGAAGCCGTAGATGGGCATTTTTGCTGTACAGGACATAAAAGGCGTCAGCAGGATGGTCATCTTTCTGTCACGGTCACTGGGAAGGGTACGGGTAGCCATGACGGCGGGAACCGTACATCCAAAACCGATCAGGAGCGGTACAATGCTTCGGCCGGACAGACCAAACTTTCTCAGAAGCTTATCCATAAAGAAGGCCACGCGGGCAATGTATCCGCTGTCTTCCAGCAGTGACAGGAAGAAGAAGAGGATAACGATGATGGGAAGGAAGCTGAGTACGCTGCCTACGCCCTCGAAGATACCGTCCAGAACCAGGCTCTGGATGGCTTCGTTGACATTTCCTGCTTGCATGGCTCTGGCTGCAGCGTCCGCCAGGGCGCTGATGCCGGCATCCAGAAGATCCTGGAAGAAAGGACCAATCAGGAAGAAGGTCAAGAAGAAGACCAGACCCATAATACCGATAAACATGGGAATGGCAGTGAATCTGCCTGTCAGGATCTTATCAATCTTCTGGCTGCGGACGTGCTCCTTGCTCTCATGAGGCATAACCACGCAGGTATCGCAGACTTTTTCGATAAAGTCAAAACGCATGCTTGCCATAGCTGCGCTGTGATCCAGACCGCGTTCCTTTTCCATCTGCACAAGGATATGCTCCAGCATTTCTCTTTCATTCTGGTCCAGCTGCAGCTGGTCAGCAATCGCGCTGTCTCCTTCCAGCAGCTTACAGGCTGCAAATCGAAGAGGCAGGCCGGTCCGGAGCGCATGGTCTTCAATCAGGTGGCAGGTAGCATGGATGGCTCTGTGTACGGCACCGCCGTGATCCTCCGCTCCGCAGAAGTCCTGGCGGACCGGTTTTTCCTGATATTTTGCAATGTGAACAGCATGGCGGACCAGCTCATCGACGCCTTCATTTTTGACGGCGGAGATGGGGACGACAGGTACGCCCAGCATGGATTCCATGGCGTTGACATCGATCGTGCCGCCGTTTCCGGTCAGCTCATCCATCATATTGAGGGCAACGACCATAGGAACATTCATTTCCAGCAGCTGCATGGTCAGATAGAGATTACGCGCGATATTGGTAGCATCTACGATATTGATGACAGCCTTGGGCTTTTCCTCCAGAACGAAATTACGGGAGACCAGCTCCTCACCCGAGTAGGGGGACATGGAGTAGATACCCGGCAGGTCTGTGATGGAGGTATTTGCCTGACCGCGGATAGCACCGTCCTTGCGGGAAACGGTAACACCCGGGAAGTTGCCCACATGCTGGTTGGCGCCGGTCAGCTGGTTGAACAGAGTCGTCTTACCGCTGTTCTGGT
>CAMMZE010000086.1 GCA_946529195.1 uncultured Lachnospiraceae bacterium | reverse complement strand
ATGGCAGCGGTCAGGATGGAGATGAATGCGGAGATTGAGACCCTGCTGGCCGGCAGGAAGGCAGAATTAAAGGTTATGCTGGCTGTTCCTGCCGGAATCCTGATCTATATGAATCTTGGCTCACCGGAATACATGGATGTATTATACGTGACCCCGACAGGAAGAGTGATCATGGCGGCTGGTCTTGTCTTATACATTGCGGCATTTCTGATCGGCCGGCGGATTCTTTCTATCCGGGTCTGAAAGGGGGCTCATATGAAATTCTTTCTATGCATACTGGTCATGATCACGGTTTTTGTTCCTGTATTTGCATACATTTTCAGCTGCAGATTGAATAAGAAAATGCTGCCAGTTCCGCAAAAAATTCTGAAATACCGAAGCTTGACCGGGAAGTCTGCCGAGGCAGCCACTTGTCTGTATCCCGGGGCTGATCCTGAAAAAATGGTACGACAGCATGTGCTTCGCAAACTGGGGATCCTTTATTTCCTGGCTGCAGGGATCGTGTGCATATTTACCATCTATTTCTGTTTTGCCCAAAGTCCTTATGTAGAAGATAACCGCATTGAGAGAATGGATGCAGACGGAAGCAGCCGTTCTTTTGATCTTTTGGCGGAAGTAGGGGAAGAAAAGGAAAATGTAACGGTCTCTGTAACTCCGCGCAGATATAATGAACAGGAGAGGGCAGCTCTCATGCAGTCGGTAAAAGAGTTTATCGGCAAAAAGCTTCTCGGGGAGAATCCGGATCTGAGCCATGTTACATTGCCGCTTTCTTTTCCGGACACGTTCCCCGGAAATCCTGTCAGTATAGAATGGATTCCAGAAGATTATAATCTGATCCGGCAGGATGGTTCGCTTGGGGAAATGGGAGCAGAAGGTTTCCCGGTCACTACTTCTGTCCGGGCTGTAATCCATTATGAGGAATTCACAGAGGAAGTGACCTATCCGGTAATCATTACCGGGATCAGCCGGGACGAACAAGACAGCCTGCGGGAGAAGCTGGATGCAGCGCTTCAAAAGGCAGATGAATCTTCCAGAGAGGAAAAAGACCTGCTTCTCCCTTCCCGGATTGGCGGAAAAGATGTCGTCTGGAAATATCAGAGAAGCCTGTTTTTACCTGCAGCGGCTGGAATGCTCCTGTCAGCAGCATTCTTTATTTTGTACAGACAGGAAGACAGGCTGCAAAAAGAGATGGACCGGAGAAAAAAGGAGCTGGAGAGAGAGTATCCGGTTTTTGTGCAGCGTATGGTTCTGATGCTTGGCGCAGGAATGACTGTCAGGCGAAGCTGGGAGAGTATACTCAAGGAGGATGACAGGCAGAACAAATATCTGAAAAGAGAGATGCAGTATGCACTTAGAAGGATGAATGCCGGCATTCCAGAAACAGAAGTTTACCGTGAATTTGGGCTTAGAACGCCTGGCTATGCACCATTCTGCCAGCTGTTGATGCAGGTGATACGGAAAGGAAATCGAGGCATGCAGGAGATGATGATGCGGGAGGCAAAAGATGCAGAACGCAGACGACGGGAGATGGCCCGTCAGCTGGGAGAGACAGCAGGAACCCGGCTTTTGCTGCCTATGATGATGCTCCTGATCCTGGTTCTGGTGATTGTGATGGCGCCAGCCATGTTGTCCATGTAACAGTTTCCCGGAAGGGGCCTTTGTGGTATACTGATAACAGCATGGATAAGGAGGTATCTGACAGTGGAATTTGAGCGGGTTTTTTCAAGAATACAAAATGGAAATGACGTGCGCGGGGCGGCAATCGCCACAGAGAAAGAAGAAATGACGATTACGCCTGATATTGCAGCTTATGTTGCAGACGCATTTGCTGATTATGTGGCACAGCAGAGTGGGTGCGGACGTGAAGAACTGAAGATTGGCGTAGGCAGGGACAGCCGGATCACAGGGCCCCAGATGAGTGAGGGCTGCATCCGCGGCTTGTGGGGAACGCAGGTATTTATGTGCGGACTGACTTCTACACCGGCTATGTTCCAGTCAACGGTTTTACCAGAGAGTGGCTTTGATGCGGCGATTATGATCACAGCCAGTCATCTGCCCTTTAACCGCAGCGGAATGAAATTTTTTACCAGGGAAGGGTCTCTGACCAAGGGAGCTCTGACCGGAATCCTTAAGAATGCGGCACAAAAAGCCGCAGAAGCGGGAAGTGTGACCGATTATCAGGCGCCGGAAGGCACAGAATCCTGCTGCAAGGAATTCGACCTGACAGGTTTGTACTGCAGGCATATGCAGGAAGTGATCCGCAGAGAGACCGGTGCCGGGGCAGATGAGAAGCCCCTTTCCGGACTTCACATCGTAGTCGATGCGGGCAACGGCGCGGCGGGCTTTTTCCCCGGTCAGATTCTTGCGCCTCTGGGGGCTGATGTCTCCGGAAGTGTCTATCTGGAACCGGACGGAATGTTCCCCAATCATGTTCCCAACCCGGAAAATCCGGATGCCATGGATGCCGTGAGAGCAGCGGTTCTGGAGGCAGGGGCAGATCTGGGCGTAATCTTTGACTGCGATGGAGATCGCGGGGCAGTTGTCCTGGCAGACGGGACCGAGGTCAATCGAAACACCCTGATTGCCATGCTGGCGGCGATTGTCAGCGAAAAGTATCCGGGCTCTGTTGTTGTGACGGATTCTGTCACTTCCGATGAATTGAACCTCTTCCTGGAAAAAGAGCTGGGACTGAAACATCTGCGTTTCAAGAGAGGCTATAAAAACGTCATTGATAAGGGAATTGAGCTCAACCAGCAGGGACAGGAGTGCGAGCTGGCCATCGAGACATCCGGCCACGGCGCTTTCCGGGAGAATTATTTTTCCGATGACGGAGCATATCTGAGTGTCAAGATCATCTCCCGTCTTGCTGTCATGCGCAGAGAAGGCAGAGATATTTCGGAACTGATCGCCGGTCTGGCCCATCCTGCCCAGGCGGAGGAAATCCGTTTTGATATCACAGATGATGCAGACGATCCCCGTGATTTTAAGGAATACGGCAGCTGGGTACTGGATGAGCTGCACGCTTTTGCTGCCCGCCAGGAAGGTATGCAGATTGTGGAGCCTAATTATGAAGGCATCAGGATCGCCTTTGATGACGAGCAGGTGAAGGGATGGCTTTTGCTGCGCAAATCCCTCCATGATCCTGTGATGCCTATGAATGTGGAGTCAAAAGCCCAGGGCGGCGTGCAGATTATTCTTTCCAGAATGAAGCCGTTCTTTGACAAGTGCAGCAGGCTGCAGGCATAAAAAGTCCGGAGAAGGAGAATTTTCTGCCATGAAGATACTGGCTGTTTCAGATGAGGTAAGCCCGGGACTATGGGACTATTATTCGCCGGATAAGGTGAAAGGCGTAGACCTGATCATCTCCTGCGGCGACTTGAAAAAAGAATATCTGGAATTTCTGACGACTATGGTAAATGTACCTCTTGTCTATGTTCGGGGCAATCACGATGATTCCTATGCATCAGCTCCCCCGGAAGGATGCATGGATATAGACGGAAAGGTATTTGTATATCGCGGTATCCGGATCGCCGGCCTGGGGGGGAGTCTCCGTTACAGGGAAGGCGGCTGTATGTATTCGGAACGGCAGATGAGCTGGAGAATCCGAAAGCTAAGGTGCAAAATCAAAAAAGCCGGCGGCGTGGATCTTTTTGTAACCCACGCACCGGCGAGAGGAATGGGGGATCTGGATGACCTCCCCCACAGAGGTTTTGCATGCTTTCATGATTTCCTTTTGGAGCACAGGCCGGCTTATATGCTGCATGGCCATGTGCACCAGGCTTACGATTATTCCTTCAGGAGAGAACGGGTCCATGAGAGCGGCAGCAAGATCATCAATTGCTGCGGATATTATATGCTGCAGATCCCGGACCGGGACCTTAATCTCTGACCAGATACATCTGTGCGGAGAAAGCAGCAGAGGAGACAGTGACAGTGCCGTCTTTGACAGACGGACAGCGGGCGGAATCATATCTGCCGCTGCCGCTCCAGCGGGAATCGTCGCTGTCGAGCAGAAGCTGAAGCGAGGACGCGTTGCGGACAGCGAAAGAGAAGGCATCTGCAGGCTGATCAGACAAGTTCATTACTGTGAGGATACGCTCCCCGCCTCCCCGTCTTTCAAAAGCATACAGGACGCGGCCTTCTTCACTGCAATCATTCCAGTAGAAACCATTTCGGTCATAGTCATTTGCATAAAGAGCAGGATGCGCCAGATAAAGCGCGTTCAGCTCTTTTATGTAATGCGAAAAAGCATCATGAAGGGGATAGGTAAGCAGATCCCAGTCCGGCTCACGCTTCTCATCCCATTCCCGGAACATGGCGATTTCGTTCCCCATGAAATTCAGTTTCTTGCCGGGATGAGTCATCATGTACAGGTAAAGCGCTCTGACCTGCGGGAACTTCTGCTCGTATCCGCCGGCCATTTTCTGGATGATGGTCGCCTTGCCGTGGACCACCTCGTCATGAGAGAGCGGGAGCAGATAGTTTTCATTATAGTAATACATCATGGAGAAGGTCAGCTTGTGATACTCCTGGGGCCGGTAAGGCGGATCGGTGCGGAAAAAGTTGAGGGTATCATTCATCCATCCCATGTCCCACTTATAATCAAAGCCCAGGCCTCCCTGATCAACCGGTGCTGTAACACCGGCTAAAGAGCTGGAGTCTTCTGCGATCAGCATGACTGAGGGGAAGACTTCCTTCAAAGTCCGGTTCATATTGCGGAGCCACTCTGTGGCGTTTGTGTTGATGCCGCGCTGCTGGCTGCCCTGCCAGTAGATGATATTGCTGATGGCATCCATGCGCAGGCCGTCAAAATGGTATTCTTTGAGCCAGTAATAGGCGCAGGACTGCAGAAAAGACTGGATCTCACAGCGGGAATGGTTGAAATTGGGGCTGCCCCATTCACTGTAGCTGATATCATTGTTGGGATACTCGTAGAGGGGAGTTCCGTCAAAATTCAGGAGACCGTAGCTGTCGGAAGCAAAATGGACAGGCACAAAGTCCATGATGACGCCGATTTCGTTTCTGTGGAGATGGTCAACAAAATATTTGAGGTCATCCAGAGTGCCGAAGCGGGCAGTCGGGCTGAAAAAGCCGGTGCACTGATAGCCCCAGGAATTGTCACTGGGGTGCTCGGCCAGGGGCATCACTTCTACATGTGTGTAATGATATCTTTTCAGATGAGGAACCAGAGCACGGGCAATCTCACGGTAGTTCAGAAAACCGGGTTCCTGATTGCTGCGTTTCCAGGATCCCAGATGGACCTCATAGATGCTGAGCGGACGGTCCTTACAGTCTGTCCGGCTGTTCATCCAACCGCCATCACGGAAGGTGAAACGGTCCAGGTCACGCACGATGGAAGCGAAGGCGGGACGCAGTTCCATCCCAAAGCCATAAGGGTCGCAGTGGTCTGTATAGTTTTCTCCGTGGTAGATCCGGTATTTGTAGAGCATTCCTTCGGGAATGCCGGGAAGAGTCAGCTGCCAGAACTGGCCGTTGTGGATGCGGTGCAGATCCGTTTCTGCCCAATCGTTGCACTGGCCGGTCAGACAGACGCGGGAAGCTGCCGGCGCAAATACGGTAAAAGTGCTTTCATCCGGTGTATAGCGGCAGCCGAGATGACGGTAAGCGTCAAAAACATGTCCGGTATAAAACTCATGATAATTCATGGAAACATCTCCTGTCTGGAACATGTGGATTATATATGTATCATTTCTATTAGTATAATTATATCCGTT